>NZ_JBHWIO010000023.1:0-3170 GCF_042732075.1 Kitasatospora sp. NPDC059812 | reverse complement strand
GCGTGTGTGTGTGTGCGCCGGGGCCCCCCACCCCCGCCCCGCCTGGTACGCCCGCGGGGGGGGGGGGGCGCCCCGCGGGGGGGGGGCCCCCCCCCGGGGGGGGCCCCCCCCCGCCCGGCTGCCGGTTCCACCTGTGGTCCACCCCGGCGCCGATCAACCGGGGGCACCGGATCCGTAACGTCGGAGAGGTCAGTACAAGCCTCCTGTCGGGACGGAGAAGTCCGATGACCGCCCTCGTCAACATCGTCGTGATCATCGCGGTGATGGTCCTCGTGGTCCAGCGCCAGATGCGCGCCCAGCGCCTGGACACCGAGCGCCGCTTCTGGCTGCTGCCGCTGATCCTCGGCGCGCTCGCGCTGCGCGACCCGCAGCTCATCGACCACCAGCACACCGCGCTGTCCGCCACCCTGGTCGGGTGTGGCCTGGCGGCGGTGGTCGCGATGGGCTCCGTCTGGGGCTGGACCGTGCGGCTGTGGCGGGCCGGGGACGGTTCGGTCTGGGCCAAGGGCACCAAGGCCACGGTGGCCGCCTGGGTCGGCATGCTCGCCATCCGGCTCGCCCTGTACGGCGTCGGCGCGGCACTGCACGTCCACCAGGCGGGCAGCGCGCTGCTGCTGGGACTGGCGGTCCTGCTGCTGACCCGCTCGTTCGTGGTGAACTGGCGGGCACGGGCCCTGGACCTGCCGCAACAGGCCGCCGTACCGCGCTGACCGCGCTGACCGCCTTGCCCGGGGCCTGCCGGGCCCGCTGTCCGAGAACGTCGAGGAGGCACCCGTGGCCGAGTGGTACTGGACCCGCTGGCCGTCCCGCGAGGGGCTGGAGCGCGAGGCCGGGAGATGGCCGCGGCGGGTCCTCTCCCTGCTCGGCCGCACCGTCCTGCTGGTCGTCGTCTGCTGGGGGACGTTCTCCGGCGGCAAGTACACGGGCTGGGCGGTGGCGATCGCGGCGGCCGGACTGCTCGGGGTCGCCGCCCTGGCCGCCGGCTACCTCTACGCCACCCGGGAGCAGCGCCTGGCGCTCTCGCTCGGCCTGGCCGCCGCCCTGCTCGGCAGCGCCTGGCTGGCCAACTGGGGGCAGGCCTACCTGCTGGCCGACTTCGTCTGGTGCGGGCTGGCCGTGATCGGGGTGGTCCGGCTGCCGCCCGCGCCCGGCCTGCTCACCGCGGCGGCCGCGCTGGGCTCGTACACCGCCGCCAGCTGGGCGAGTTGGGTGAGCATCTTCGCCACCATCGGCGGGCTCGGCCTGCTCGGCTACCTGCTGCGGCTGGACGTCGAGGCCCGTGGCACCGCCCGCCAACTGCTCACCCAGGAGCGCGCCGCCCGGGCCGCCGAGGCGGAGAGCGCGGCGCTCGCCGAACGGGCCAGGATCGCCCGGGAGATCCACGACGTGCTCGCGCACAGCCTCTCCGCGCAGCTCGTCCACCTGGAGGCGGCCCGGCTGATGCTGGACGCCGGCACCGACCGCGAGCAGATCCGCGAACGGGTCGTCGCCGCCCGGCGGATGGCCCAGGACGGGCTGGTCGAGACCCGGCAGGCGCTGTCCGCGCTGCGCGGCGAACTCACCCCGGTCGGCGAGTTCCTGGTGGAGCTGACCGGGCGGGAGCGGGCCACGCTCACCGTCACCGGCACGCCCCGGCCGCTCCCCGCCGAGGCCGCCCTCGCGGTGCGGCGCACCGCGCAGGAGGCGGTGACCAACGTCCGCAAGCACGCGCCCGGCGCCCGGTGCACCGTCGAACTGCGCTACCTGGCGGAGGCGGTGGAGCTGGAGGTGCGCAACTCCCGCCCTCCGCGCGGCGAACCGTCCGGGGAGCTGTCGGCCAGCGGCAGCGGGTACGGTCTGCTGGGGATGCGCGAACGCGCGGAACTGCTCGGCGGCACCCTGCTGGCGGGCCCCGAGGACGGAGGGTGGCGCGTGCTGCTGCAGGTGCCGGCATGAGCGAGCGCGGCGGGCGCATGAGCGAGCGCGGCGAGCTCATCATCAGCAGGTGCGGATTTCGCGAAGCGACTGCCGAGCGAAGCGGGGCGGGCGCATGAGCGAGGCAGAGGTCACCAGGGTGCTGGTGGTGGACGACCAGACGGTGGTGCGCGAGGGCATCGTGATGCTGCTGGGGCTGCTGCCCGGCATCGAGGTGGTCGGCGCGGCGGCGGACGGGGAGGAGGCCGTCGCCCTGGTGGAGCGGTGTCACCCGGACGTGGTGCTGATGGATCTGCGGATGCCGCGCGTCGACGGCGTCGAGGCGACCCGGCGGATCCGGGCCGCGCACCCGCAGACCGAGGTCGTGGTGCTCACCACCTACGCCGACGACGACTCGCTGTTCCCCGCTCTGCAGGCCGGGGCGCGCGGATACCTCACCAAGGACGCCGGCGGTGAGGAGATCGCCCGGGCGATCGCGGACGTCCGCGCGGGGGCGGCCGGGCTCTCGCCGCAGATCCAACTCCGTTTGCTGGAAAGGCTTTCAGGGCCTCCGGCCGGATCCGTGCCGGGGGCCGGGAAGCCGGTCGGGCGGCCGGGGGAGCTCCCGGACGGGCTGACCGCCCGGGAGGCGGAGGTGCTGGCGCTGATCGCCGAGGGGCTCTCCAACGCCGAGATCGCCCAGCGGCTGTTCGTCAGCCAGGCCACCGTGAAGACGCACATCAACAACCTGTTCGCCAAGACCGCGGTGCGGGACCGGGCGCAGGCGGTCTCGTACGCCTTTCGACACGGGATCACCGGTACGCAGCAGTAGTCGGATGAGTGTCTGTCGGATGATCGATCACCTCATCGAGTGAAGGTATCGGCAATGGTCAGAGGGGCTGTCCGGCGGCCGCCATCATGGTTGGGGTCAGAGTGCCCGCCGGTCCAGGAGCAGTTGTGCCACAGCAGCAGACGAGCAGTCCCGGACAGGGGCAGCGATTTGACTGGTGGGCCGCTCCGGCCGCCGCCACCGCCTCCGACCGGTCGGCCGTGCCCGGCCAACCGGCGGTGCCGGCCCAGTCGGCCCCCACCCGCGCGGTCCAGCCGGTACTGGCCGAGCGGGCGCCCGCCCCGGTCGCCGCCCCCGCCGCCCGACCCGCCGCCGAACCGGCGGCCGCCCCCCGGGCCCGGGCGCCCGCCCCCCACCCCACCGAGGTGTGCCGGGGCGTCCCGCGCAGCCACGCCGTCCAGGACAACCGCCGGCGCAACCCGTGGGT
>NZ_JBHWIO010000022.1:51640-101866 GCF_042732075.1 Kitasatospora sp. NPDC059812 | reverse complement strand
GCGGCTTGACGCCCCGTCCGACGTTTCAAACTCTAGCCGATCCCCGCTCCGAAAAGCGAATCGGCCGCAATCCAATAAAACGAACACGCCGAATAAGAACCAAGCCGCGACAAGACGCGACCCAGCCCGAACCAGGAAATGGTGTTTCAAAAGGATTGGCTACCCCGGGACCGTCCGCGCAGAGATGCGTGTCCGGTGCTCCCAGCCAGGCAGCTCGAAGAACTCTACGCGTGATCGCGACCGGATGCAAACGGGGTGCAAAGGGCCGGCCGGACCCCGGGGAGAGGGGTCCGGCCGGCACGACCGCGGGGCGGGGGGATCAGCTGTTGGTGGGGAACCCGAGGTTGATGCCGCCGTGCGAGGGGTCCAGCCAGCGCTGGGTCACGGCCTTGCCGCGGGTGAAGAACTGCACGCCGTCCGGACCGTACGCGTGGGCGTCGCCGAACAGGGAGGCCTTCCACCCGCCGAAGGAGTAGTAGGCGACCGGGACCGGGATCGGCACGTTGATGCCGACCATGCCGACCTCCACCTCGAACTGGAAGCGCCGGGCCGCGCCGCCGTCGTTGGTGAAGAGGGCGGTGCCGTTGCCGTACGGGTTGGCGTTGATCAGTGCCAGGCCCTCGTCGTAGGAGGCGACGCGCACGACGGAGAGGATCGGGCCGAAGATCTCGTCGTTGTAGACGGACATGCCCGGCTTCACGTGGTCGAACAGCGTGGGGCCGAGCCAGAAGCCGTCCGAGGTCGGGGCGCCGTTCTCGTCCTCGGCGGTGACCGGGTGCTTGCGGCCGTCCACGGCGAGCTCGGCGCCGTCGGCGACACCGGACTCGACGTAGGAGGTGACCTTGTCGCGGTGCTGGCCGGTGACCAGCGGGCCCATCTCGGAGTCGCCGTTGCAGCCGGGGCCGACCTTCAGGGTGGCGATCCGCTGCTTGATCTTGTCGACCAGCTCGTCGCCGATCGGGTCGACCGCGACCAGGACGGACACGGCCATGCAGCGCTCGCCGGCCGCGCCGAAGCCCGCGTTGACGGCGGCGTCGGCGGCCAGGTCGAGGTCGGCGTCGGGCAGGACCAGCATGTGGTTCTTGGCGCCGCCCAGGGCCTGCACGCGCTTGCCGTAGCGCGTACCGGTCTCGTAGACGTAGCGGGCGATCGGGGTGGAGCCGACGAAGCTGACGGACTTGACGTCCGGGTGCTCCAGCAGGCGGTCCACGGCGGCCTTGTCGCCGTGCACGACGTTGAAGACGCCGTCCGGCAGGCCTGCCTCCTTCCACAGCCCGGCGAGGAAGTTGGCGGCGGACGGGTCCTTCTCCGAGGGCTTCAGGACGACGGTGTTGCCGGCCGCGATGGCGAGCGGGAAGAACCACATCGGCACCATGGCCGGGAAGTTGAACGGCGAGATGATCGCGACCGGGCCGAGCGGCTGGCGGATCGAGTAGACGTCGACGCCGGTGGACGCCTGCTCGGTGAAGCCGCCCTTGACGAGCTGCGGGATGCCGCAGGCGTACTCGACGACCTCCAGGCCGCGGGCGATCTCGCCGAGCGCATCGGAGTGGACCTTGCCGTGCTCGGACACGATGATCGCGGCCAGCTCGTCGCGGCGGGCGTTCAGCAGCTCGCGGAAGGCGAACAGCACGGTGGTGCGCTTGGCGACCGAGGCGGTGCGCCACTCGGCGAAGGCCGAGGCGGCGGCGGCCACGGCCTGGTCGACCTCGGCGATCCCGGCGAAGTCGACCTGGCCGGCGACCTGGCCGGTGGCCGGGTCGAAGATGTCACCGCGGCGGGGCGCCGCGCCGGCGGTGGCGACGGGCTCGCCGCCGATCCAGTGAGTGATGTGCTTGCTCAAGTCCGTCTGCCTCCGAAGTCCCGGGCGGCGTCCTGCCGCCGGTCCTGTCTGGCGCCGCCCGCGAGTGGGCCGGGCGACGGGATTCACGGGGCTACCGCGTTCGTCTCCAGTCTGGTGCCCGCCGCGCCAGGCCTCAACGAACAGGCTGACGGGGATCGCGGATTCAGCCTTACAGGTCGTCCGGTTGCTCGGCCGAATGCGTGAGGGGGCACGAACGAACGTGTGAAGCCGGACCCGCAAAGACGACCCCGCAAGACGAACGCGCCAGGACGAACGCGCGAGGACGAAGCGCCGCCACCCCGCGTTCAGGACTCCTCGTCCTCCAGGTACGGGTCGTACAGACCGTCGGCCGCCTCCTGGGTCTCCAGCAGGTCCAGCCGCAGGTCCTGGGCCCAGGCGAGCGCCCACCGCTTCAGCCCGCCGACCGCGCGTGCCGCGACACCCCGGGCCCGGAACCGGCCGTCCGCCGCCTCGGCCAGCGTCTCCAGCCGGTCGGCGAGCGCCGCGGGCTGGAAGTCCGCGTCCAATTCGCCTGCCAGCGCGATGAGTTCGCCCTCCCGGTAGCAGTCGGTGAGGGCGTGCACGTCGACCAGGTCCCGCGGCATGCCACGGTCCACCAGCAGCGCGGTGGTGAGCGCGGCGGCGTCCTCCAGGGCGACGACCGGCAGCACAACTGGCAGGACGACCGGCAGCGCCACCGGCAGGACCGCCGCCGGTTCGCCGGGCGGGGGCGCGGCGAGGTCGAAGCGCACCGGCCGGTGCGCCAGCGGCTCCTTCCGCAGCTCCACCGAGTGCGACCGCCCGCCGAGCGCGAGCCGGACGGTGAGCTGCTCCAGCCGCGGCGTGCCCGGGCGTTCGGCGACCCCGCCGCCGGCCGCGCGGTAGGCCTCGCCCAGCGCGGCGGCCACCTCCGGCAGGTCGGCCCCGCCGGTCACCAGGGTGAGTCCGTCCTGCGGGCAGGCCGCGACACCGTGGGCGCGCAGCGCGTGCCCACCGGCCAGGGCGAGCCCGTACCGGTCGCAGACGGGGGCCGCCAGTGCGGCGAGGCGCAGCTGGGTGTGGCCCGGTCGAAGGGGCGCGTCGACGGCGTCCGGGGCGGTGGTCACGTTTCCAGTCTGACGCGACCGCCCGCCCCGCGCGCCACCGCTGCCCTGGGCCCGGAGCCCGGGGCGGGCGATCACCAGCCGCTGAGCCCGGCCGCGGCCTCGTGCAGGGCGAGCTCCAGCAGCACCGGGTCGTTGAGCCGTCCGGAGCCGTCGGGCGGGACGAGCCAGCGCACCCCGCGGCTGCGGCGCTCGGGGTGCGGGACGACGATCCAGGTGCCCTCCCCCGCGCTGCGCACGCCCGTCCCGATCCAGCGGGCGGCGGTGCCGACGGGGACCAGGAAGCTGACGTGTTCGTCCCCGAAGTCGGTGAGGACGGGGCCGCAGGAGCCGGGGTCCAGGATCTCCAGGGCCGGGCGCCCGAGCCGTCCGGGGACGGAGAGGACGTCCCAGCGGCGGCCGGCCGGTAGCAGCATCAGCCCCAGCCCGGTGCGCTCCCATTGCTCCCGGAAGGCCTCCGGGTCCGCTGCCACCTGAGCGAGCCAGTGCAGTCCGGTGCTCTCCATGTCTGTCCCCGCTTCTCGCCGCTGGTTCCGGTCGGGTCGTCCTGGTCGGGACGCGGCGGGGAGACCGAGACCCGCCGTCACCAAGGAGAGGCGGACGGCGGGTCTCTCTTACACGGATAGCACGGATAACACGGATAGCAGGGATGGCACGGATGGCGAGGTCAGCTCACGGACAACGAGGTCAACTGTCGAAGCCGAGCCCCATGCGGTCGAGCGTGCGCAGCCAGAGGTTGCGGTGGCCGCCGTTGCGGTCCGCGCGCTCCAGCGAGCGGGTGGTGATCTCGATCCCGGCCCAGCGCACCGGCTCGGGCGGGAACGGCAGCGGCTTGCTGCGCACCATGTCCAGCGAGGTGCGCTCGGTGCGCTCGCCGGACAGCAGGTCGAGCATCACCTCGGCGCCGAAGCGCGTCGCGCCGACGCCGAGCCCGGTGTACCCGGCCGCGTACGCGACCTTGCCCCGGTAGGCGGTGTCGAAGAACGCCGAGAACCGGCTGCAGGTGTCGATGGCGCCGCCCCAGGCGTGGGTGAACCGCAGGCCCTCCAGCTGCGGGAAGCAGCGGAAGAAGTGGTTCGCCAGCGTACGGAAGGTCTCCGGCCGCTGGTCGTACTCGTGCCGGACGCGGCCGCCGTAGTGGTAGACGGCGTCGTAGCCGCCCCACAGGATCCGGTTGTCGGCGGAGAGCCGGAAGTAGTGGAACTTGTTGGCGCTGTCGCCGAGTCCCTGCCGGCCGCGCCAGCCGATCGCGGCGAGCTGCTCGTCGCTGAGCGGCTCGGTCATCAGCGCGTAGTCGTACACCGGCACGATGTACGGCCGGACCCTCTTGACCAGCGACGGGAACACGTTGGTGCCGAGTGCGACGCGCCGGGCGAAGACCCGTCCGTACGGGGTGCGGACGGCCATGCCGCTGCCGTACTCCCGCAGGTCGGTGGCCCGGGTGTGCTCGAAGATCCGCACGCCCTGGCCGAGGCAGGCGTCCCGCAGGCCCCAGGCGAGCTTGGCGGGGTGGACCATCGCCACGCCCTCCTTGTCCCAGAGGCCGCCGAGGAAGGTCGGCGAGTCGACCTCGGCGCGCAGCTCGTCGGCGTCCAGGACGGTGATGTCGAAGCCGTACCGGGCGACGGCCTCGGCGATCTCGTGGAGTTCCTCGACCTGGTGCGGCTGGGTGGCGACGTCGATCTCGCCGGTGCGCTCCCACTCGGCGTCGATGCCGTAGCGCTTGAGGGTGGCCTCGATGCCGTCCAGGTTGGCGGCACCGAGGCGTTCCAGCTGGGCGAGTTCGGCGGGCCAGCGTTGCAGGCCGTTGCCGAAGCCGTGGGTGAGGCTGGCCGCGCAGAATCCGCCGTTGCGCCCGGACGCGGCCCACCCGACCTCGTTGCCCTCGACCAGCACGACGTCCAGCGAGGGGTCGCGTTCCTTGGCGATGAGGGCGGTCCAGAGGCCGGAGTAGCCGCCGCCGACGACCAGCAGGTCGCAGGTGGTGTCGCCGACCAGGGCGGGCAGTGCCGCCGGCCGGCCCGGATCCTCCAGCCAGAAGGGGGTGGGCCTGGCGTCACTGAGTGCGCGGGCGGAGTCCATGCATTATCAGCCACTTTCTGTACTTAGGCGATGGTTTGTTCGGCCACCACACCCGACCGTACGTCAGGCGGTGGCCTTCCGGCGGTTGCCCAGCCACTGGCCGGCGACGGTCAGCGCGACGGCGGCGATGAACATCGCGGTGCCGATGACGTTGACCTGTACCGGGATGCCGCGCTGCGACGCGCCCCAGACGAACATCGGGAAGGTGACCGTGGTCGGGCCCGAGTTGAACTGGGTGATGATGAAGTCGTCGAAGGAGAGCGCGAAGCTGAGCAGCGCTCCCGCCGCGATGCCGGGGGCGGCCAGCGGCAGGGTGACCCGCAGGAAGGTCTGGGTGGGGGTCGCGTAGAGGTCCTGGGCGGCCTGTTCGAGCCTCGGGTCCATGCTCATCACGCGGGCCTTGACGGCCGTCACCACGAAGCTGAGGCAGAACATGATGTGCGCGATGAGGATGGTGGTGAAGCCGAACGGGATGCGCATGTTGAGGAACAGGGTCCCGAGCGAGGCGGCCATGACCACCTCGGGCATGGCCATCGGCAGGAAGATCATCGCGGTGGTGGCCGAGCGGCCGCGGAAGCGGTAGCGGGCCAGCGCGAAGGCGACCATGGTGCCGAGCACGGTGGCGCCGATGGTGGCGAGCACCGCGATCTGCAGGCTGAGCGAGAGCGACTGGCACATGTCGGCCACGCCGCAGGGGTTGGTCCAGGCGTCGGTGGAGAACTCGTTCCACTCGTAGTTGAACTTGCCGACCGGCTTGTTGAACGAGAAGGCGAGCACCACCAGGTTGGGCAGCACCAGGTAGGCGAGGGCCAGCACGCCGGCCAGCACCACCAGGTGGGCGCGTATCCACTTGGTAATCCGGGACATCAGACCAGTTCCTCCGTCCCGGCCTTGCGCATGTAGACCGTCACCATGCCCAGGATCAGGGCCATCAGGATGAAGCTCAGTGCGGCAGCCGTGGGGTAGTCGAGCACGTTCAGGAACTGCTTCTGGATGCCGTTGCCGACCATCTGCTCGCTCGGCGAGCCCAGCAGCTGGGCGTTGATGTAGTCGCCGGAGGCCGGGATGAAGGTGAGCAGGGTGCCGGCGACCACCCCGGGCAGCGAGATCGGGAAGGTGACCTTGCGGAAGGTGGTGAACGGCCGGGCGTACAGGTCGCCGGCCGCCTCGTGCAGGCGGGGGTCGATCCGCTCCAGCGAGGTGTACAGCGGCAGGATCATGAACGGCAGGAAGTTGTAGGTGAGACCGCAGACCACGGCGAGCGGCGTGGCGAGCACCCGGTCGCCGGAGGTGAGGCCGAGCGCGTTGGTGACGTCCAGGACGTGCAGGGTGTTGAGCACCCCGACCACCGGCCCGCCGTCGGACAGGATGGTCTTCCAGGCCAGCGTGCGGATCAGGAAGCTGGTGAAGAACGGCGCGATGACCAGGATCAGGATGACGTTGCGCCAGCGCTTGCCGGCCTTGAAGGCGATCGTGTACGCGAGCGGGTAGCCGACGGCCAGGCAGAGCACGGTGGCGATGCCCGCGTAGGAGAACGAGCGGACGAAGTGCCACTTGTACTCGACCAGGGCGTCCCAGTAGGTCGCGAGGTGCCAGGTGACCTTGAAGCCCGCTTCGAGCGAGCCGGTCTGCAGCGAGGTGGACGCCTGGTAGACCATCGGGACGGCGAAGAAGACGACGAGCCAGGCGATGCCGGGCAGCAGCAGCCAGTACGCGGTGAGCTTGCGCTTCGGCTTCCGTGCCGGTTCCGCGAGCGGTATGACCTGTGACGGAGCGGCCGGGGTGGTGGTGGTCATGCGGCCTCCTCCGCGGTGCCCGCGTCGATCGCCTGCGCGGCGTCCAGGGCGAAGGAGTGCGCCGGGTTCCAGTGCAGCAGGACGGGCGCGCCGGGGACGATCCGGGCGTCGCGCTCCATGTTCTGCTCGAAGACGGTGACCTCCTGGCCGCCGTCGGTGCGCACCACGTACTGGGTGGAGACGCCGATGAAGCTGGAGTCGAGGACGGTGCCGGCCAGCCGGTTGCGGCCGTCGGCGACCTCGGCGGAGGCGTGCGCGATGGTGATCTTCTCCGGGCGCACGCCCAGGTGGACCTGCCTGGCCTCGGTGGCGCAGCGCGCCTTGGGCACGGCGAGGCGGACGCCGGCCGCGGTGAGCAGCAGGTCGCCGCCGTCGGTGCCGGTGACCTCGGCGGGCAGCAGGTTGGACTGGCCGAGGAAGTTGGCCACGAAGGTGGTGGCGGGGTTCTCGTACAGCTCGGCGGGGGCGCCCAGTTGCTCGACCCGGCCGCCGTTCATCACCGCGATGGTGTCGGCCATCGTCATGGCCTCCTCCTGGTCGTGGGTGACGTGCACGAAGGTGATGCCGACCTCGGTCTGGATCCGCTTGAGCTCCAGCTGCATCTGGCGGCGGAGTTTGAGGTCGAGTGCGCCGAGCGGCTCGTCGAGGAGCAGCACCTGCGGGTGGTTGATCAGGGCGCGGGCGACGGCGACGCGCTGCTGCTGGCCGCCGGAGAGCTGGTGCGGCTTGCGCCGGGCGTACTGGCCGAGTTCGACCAGCTCCAGCATCTCCTCGACCTGCTTCTTGACGTCCTTGCGGCCGCGGCGGCGCAGGCCGAAGGCGACGTTCTCGAAGATGTCGAGGTGCGGGAAGAGCGCGTAGCTCTGGAAGACGGTGTTCACCGGCCGCTTGTACGGGGGCAGGGCGGTGACGTCCTGGCCGCCGATCAGGACGGTGCCGCTGGTGGGCTCCTCCAGGCCGGCGATCATGCGCAGGGTGGTGGTCTTGCCGCAGCCGGAGGCGCCGAGCAGGGCGAAGAAGGAGCCCTGCGGGACGGTGAGGTCGAGCGGGTGGACGGCGGTGAAGGCGCCGTAGGTCTTGCCGATGCCGGTGAGGCGGACGTCGCCGCCGGCGGCCGCGTCGCGCTGCTGGTCTGTCATGGGTGTCTTCCTGGGTTCTCTGCCGGGAGTGGGCCGCGCGTGGGGGGTCAAGCGCCGATGAGCTTGGAGAACTTCTGCTCGAAGTCGCTCTCCTCGGTCTCGGTGAGGGTGCGGAACACGTGCGACTTGGCCGCCATCTCGGGGGTGGGTACGACCAGCGGGTTGGCCGCGCTGTCCGGGGCGAGGGCGGCGAGTTCGTCCTTCATCCCGGTGACGGCGGAGACGAAGCCGATGCCCGCGACCAGCTGCGCCGCGATCTTCGGCTGATAGTAGAAGTCGATCAGCTTTTCCGCGTTCGCCTTGTGCTGCGCCCGGGCCGGGATCAGCATGTTGTCCGTCGAGGAGACGTAGCCCTTCTCCGGGATGACGAACTCGATGTCCGGGTTGTCGGCGCGCAGTTGGATCAGGTCACCGCCCCAGGCGACGCAGGCCGCGATGTCACCGGAGGACAGCTCCTGGCCGTAGTCGTTGCCGGTGAAGCGGCGGATCTGCTTGCTGTCGACGCCCTTCTGCAGCCGGGCGACGGCGGCGTCGTAGTCGTCGGCGGTGAACTTCGCCGGGTCCTTGCCCAGGTCCAGCAGGGTGATCCCGATGCTGTCGCGCATCTCGGAGAGGAAGGTGACCCGGCCCTTGAGGTCGGGGTCGTCCAGCAGTTGGGAGACGCTGGTGACCTCCTTCCCCTTGGTCGCCTTCTTGTTGTAGGCGATGACGACCTGGATGCCGGCCCACGGGTAGGAGTACAGCCGGCCCGGGTCCCAGTCGGGGGCGCGGAAGCGGGAGTCGATGGTGGTGATCGCGGTGGTGACGTTCGCCGGGTTGAGCTTCTGCGCCCAGCCGAGCCGGATCATCCGGGCGGCCATCCAGTCGGTGAGGACCATCAGGTCGCGGCCGGTGTCCTGGCCGGCCGCGAGCTGCGGCTTGACCTTGCCGAAGAACTCGACGTTGTCGTTGACGTCCTCGTTGTACCTGACCTTGACGCCGGTGGCCGCGGTGAAGGCGTCCAGGGTGCCGTGCTTCTCCTTGTCCTTCTCGTCGGTGTCGATGTACAGCGGCCAGTTGGAGAAGTTGACCACCTTCTCGGTGTCCGAGAGGTCCTTGGCGGCGTTGGCGGTCGAGTCGCCGCCGACGGTCCTGGCCGCCGGGATCCCGCAGGCGGCCAGCGTGCCCGCACCGGCGGTCAGCGCGGCGGCCCGCAGCAGGGTGCGGCGGCCGATCGCGGCCCGGCCGCTGGTCAGGCTGCGTTCCCAGGCCTTGCGGACCGGTTCGGGCAGACCGTCGGTGAACTCGTTGAACGCCATGGAACGGGCCTCCTGGGGGTAAGAGGTCGAATCGGGGCGCCCTGGGGGGCGGCGCCCCTGGGCAGGGGTTATCTGTCTCCGAAGACGGTGCGGTGCCAGTCCTTGCGGGCCACCGCGGTGGTGTCGAACATGACGTGCTTGACCTGGGTGTACTCGTCCAGCGAGTACTGGGACATGTCCTTGCCGTAGCCGGACGCCTTGTAGCCGCCGTGCGGCATCTCGCTGATGATCGGGATGTGGTCGTTGACCCAGACGCACCCGGCCGCGATCTCCCGGGTGGCGCGCAGCGAGCGGTGCACGTTGCCCGTCCAGGCGGAGGCGGCCAGGCCGTAGGGGGTGTCGTTGGCCAGCCGCAGGCCCTCGTCGTCGGTGTCGAAGGGCAGCACGACGAGCACCGGGCCGAAGATCTCGCCCTGGACCACCTCGCTGTCCTGGGCGGCGCCGGTGATCAGGGTGGGCGCGTAGTACGCGCCGCGGGTGAGGTCGGTGCCGTCGTGGCCCTTCTCCGGCGCGCGGCCGCCGGTGACCACGGTGGCGTAGGAGCGGGCGCGTTCGACGAAGCCGGCCACCCGGTCCCGGTGGGTGTACGAGACCAGCGGGCCGAGGTCGGTGTGCGGGTTGAGCGGGTCGCCGATCCGGATCGCGGCGTACAGCTCGGCCACGCCGGCCACGAACGCGTCGTACAGCGGGCGCTGGACGTACGCGCGGGTGGCGGCGGTGCAGTCCTGGCCGCCGTTGATCAGCGAGGCGGCGACCGCGCCGTGCACGGCGGCGTCGAGGTCGGCGTCGTCGAAGACCACGAACGGGGCCTTGCCGCCGAGCTCCAGGTGGGTGCGCTTGACGCTCGCGGTGGCGAGTTCGGCGACCCTGCGGCCGACCGAGGTGGAGCCGGTGAAGGACACCATGGCGACGTCCGGGTGCGCGACCAGGTGCTCGCCGGTGGTGCGTCCGGCGCCGGTGACCACGTTGACCACGCCGTCGGGGATGCCCGCCTCGGTGCAGGCCCGGGCGAACATCAGCGAGGTGAGCGGGGTCAGCTCGGACGGCTTGAGCACGATGGTGTTGCCCGCCGCGATCGCCGGCAGGACCTTCCAGGCGGCCATCTGCAGCGGGTAGTTCCACGGCGAGATCGAGCCGACCACGCCGATCGCCTCGCGGCGCACGTAGGAGGTGTGGTCGCCGGAGTACTCGCCGGCCGCCTTGCCCTCCAGGTTGCGGGCGGCGCCGGCGAAGAACGCCACGTTGTCGATGGTGCCGGGGACGTCGAACTCGGTGGCCAGCTTGACCGGCTTGCCGGTCTGCGCGGTCTCCACCCGGGCGAGGTCGGCGCTCGCCGAGGTCAGGACGGCGGCCAGTGCGGTCAGCGCCTCGGAGCGGGCGCCGGGGGTGGCGCGGGACCAGCCGGGCAGGGCCGCCTTCGCGGCGGCCACGGCCGCGTCGACCTCGCCGGTGGTGGCCAGGGCGACCTGCTCGACCACGCTGCCGTCTGCGGGGTTGACGACCTGGAAGGGCTCGCCGCTCCCCCGGGTCTGACGGCCCGCGATGTACTGCGCGCCCGCGCCGAAGTCGGTCAGGTCCATCTGGTTCCTCCAAGTGCCGGTGGGTCGACTGCCACGGCGATTCTCACGGTTGTGCGGTGGGGGAATCCGACCGGCTGATCACCGGGGTTGCGCGATCCTGGCAGTCCGGCGGACTCCGGACAAGGGATTCCGCTGTTGCATTCCGGCAACGCGATGGATTCCGGCGTGAGGTCTGTTTTTCGCCACAGCCGACCCGCTGACCATGCCCGGTGCCGCCCCGGCGTGACAAGGGTCACTCCGACAACCTCGGTGGGTAGGGCCTTACAGGGTGCAAGGGTTCACCGAGGGCGACAGGTCGTCGCCGCGATGGATGATTTACCTGACACTCTGGTCCCTCAAGGCCCTGGAGGCCCGCGATGCTCCCCACCGTCGCCCGCGTGCTCGACCTGGAGGTGATGCGGCGCGGCCTGCCCCAGGTCGTCGCCGGCGCCGACCACCTGGAGCGGCCGGTCCGCTGGGTCCACGTGAGCGAACTGCCCGACGTCGCCGGGATGCTCCAGGGCGGCGAACTGGTGCTCACCACCGGCATCGCGCTGCCCGACGACCGCGAGGGCCTGGCCCGCTACGTCCGCGAACTGGACGAGGTGGGGGTCGCCGGACTGGTCGTCGAGTACGGCCGGCGCTACTTCGACTCGCTGCCCCGCGCCCTGGTGCACGCCGCCGAACAGCGCGGCCTGCCACTGATCACGCTCCGCCGCGAGCTGCGCTTCGTCGCCGTCACCGAGGCCGTGCACGCGCTGGTGGTCAACGCCCAGCTGGAGCAGCTGCGCGTCTCCGAGGCCGTCCACCAGGTGTTCAACGAGCTGGTGGTGGAGGGCGCCGAGCCGCCCGAGGTGATCCGCCAGGTGGCCCGGATGGCGGGCGCGCCGGTCGTCCTGGAGAACCTCGCGCACCAGGTGCTCGCCCACGACACCGCCGGCCGCCCGGAGGTCGAACTGCTGGAGGACTGGGAGCGCCGCTCCCGCGGGGTCCGCCCGCCCGGCCGCACCGGGCACGACCCGCGCAGCGGCTGGCTGGTGACCACGGTCGGCGCCCGCGGCCAGGACTGGGGCCGACTCGTGCTGGTGCAGGATCCGGGCCCGCTGCCCGAGAACGAGGCCCACCCGCACACCATGCTTCTGGAACGCGGCGCCTCCGCTCTGGCGCTCAACCGGCTGGTGGTACGCGACCGGGAGAGCCTGGAGCGGCAGACCCACCGCACCCTGCTGTCCGGCATCCTCACCCACGCGCTGACCGTCTCCGAGGTGGCCCTGCGCGCCCAGGCGCTCGGCGTCCCGCTGGAGGGCCGCCGACTGGTCGGAGTGGTGCTGCGGCAGCGGCGCGGCCCGATCCCGGCCGCCCTGGAGGCGCAGGCCCGGCTGCGCGACTTCACCGAGCTCGCCGCGGGAGCCGTCCGGGCCTGCCGGCTCTCCGCCCTGGTCGGCGCGCTGGACGACGAGGGCGTCGGCGTGCTGATCACGCTCGGCACCCAGCAGGACGAGCACGCCGCCCTGGACGCCTTCTCGGCCACGCTGCGCCGGATGTCGGCCGAGGCCGGCCGGGACGACGCCGCCGCCGCACCGGCCCCGGTGGTCGCGGTCGGATCCTCGGTCGGCTCCGTCCGGGACGCCCGGCGCACCCTGCTGGAGGCCACCCAGGTCGCCGACGCGGCCCTGCACGACGCGCCCGGCGGCCGGGCCGCCTCGTACTACCGGCTGCCGGACGTCCGGCTGCGCGGCCTGCTCCACCTGCTGCGCGACGACGCCCGGCTGCAGACCTACGTGGAGCGGGAGCTGGGCCCGCTGCTGGCCCACGACGCCGAGCACAACGGCCAGTTGGTGCAGATGCTGCGGATCTACCTGGAGCAGGGCCGGAACAAGTCGGCGGCGGCCGACGCCGCGCACCTGTCCCGGCCGTCCTTCTACGACCGCCTGCACAAGGTCGAGCGGATCCTCGGCGTCGACCTCGACCAGGTGGAGTCCTGCCTCTCCCTGCACGTGGCGCTGCTCGCCCTGGACGCCGTCCGCCGCTGACCGCCGACCGCTGACCGCTGACCGCCGGTGGCCTACACGCCGGTGATGCGCCCCCAGACCTTGTGCAGTTCGGGCCGCTCCGCCGAGGTGACGTCGCGCATGGTGTGCAGCCGGGCGCGCATCTCGTCGGTCGGGAAGAGCAGCGGGTTCTCCGCCAGTTCGGCCTTGTCCTTGTCGCCGCTGGCCGCCAGCACCTCGCGGGCGGCCGGCACCGGGCAGATGTACTGGACGAAGGCGGCGAGTTCGGCGGCCACCTCGGGCTGGTAGTAGTGGTCGATCAGCAGCTCGGCGTTGCGCTTGTGCCGGGCCCGGTTGGGGATCATCAGGCTCTCCGCCCACAGCTCGCCGCCCTCCTGCGGCACCACGAACTCGATGTCCGGGTTCTGGGCGGTCAGTTGGACGGCGTCGCCGGAGTAGGCCTGGCAGGCGACGGCGGCACCGGAGGCGAGGTCGCTGGTGTAGTCGTTGCCGGTGAAGCGGCGGATGTGGCCGGTGTCGACCATCTTCTGCACGGTGTCCATCGCCCGGTGCGCGTCGTCCTCGCCGAACCGGGAGACGTCCGCACCCTGGGCGAGCATCAGCAGCCCGAGCGCCTCGTCCAGCCCGGCGAACAGGGTGACCCGGCCCTTGAGATCGGGCGCCCAGAGGTCCGCGGTCGACTTCAGCTCCCGGCCGAGCGCCTTGCGGTTGTACGCGATGCCGGTGATCCCGGACTGCCAGGGCACGCTGCGCCGGCGCCCGGGGTCGAAGGCCGGGTCGGCGAGCTGCGGGTCCAGGTTGGCGGTGACGTTGGGCAGGTTGGCCCGGTCCATGGCCTGCACCCAGCCGAGCGAGACGTACCGGCCGGCCATCCAGTCGCTGACCACCATGAGGTCCCGGCCGGGGTCGGCGCCCTGGGTGAGCACCGGGCTGATCTTTCCGAAGAACTCGTCGTTGTCGTTGATGTCCTCGGTGTAGGTGACCGCGATGCCGGTCCGCTCGGTGAAGGCGTCCAGGGTCGGCCGGTGGCCCTGGTCGTCGGTGTCGATGTACTGGGTCCAGTTGGAGAAGGCGAGCCGCTGCTCGCGGTCCGAGCGGTCCTGGACCGAGCGGCGGTCCTCGGCGACGTACGCGGACGGGATGCCGCAGCCGGTCAGCGTGCCGGCGCCGAGCAGCGCGGCCCCGCCGAGCACCGAACGCCGGCGGATCGTACGGGAGTTGTGGGGGCGGGTCGGGGTGGTGCTGCTGGGCATGGGGAAGGCCTCCGGAGCGTGGGACGGCCCCGGGCGTGCGCGACACCCGGGGCCGTCCGGTCGGTACGTCAGACGGTGTGCGCGTCGGCGAGCGACAGCACCTCGTCGAGCACCGCGAGACCGGTCTTGGCCTCCTCCTCGGTGACGGTGCACGGCGGGACGACGTGGAGGCGGTTCATGTTGACGAACGGCCAGAGCCCGCGCTGCTTGCAGGCGGCGGCCAGCTCGGCCATCGGCGCGTTGGCGGGGCCGGCCGCGTTGTACGGGACCAGCGGCTCGCGGGTCCCGCGGTCCTTCACCAGGTCGAGCGCCCAGAACACGCCGAGGCCGCGGACCTCGCCGATCGAGGGGTGCCGCTCGGCCAGCTCCCGCAGGCCGGGGCCGAGCACGGTCTCGCCGATGTGCTTGGCGTTCTCGACGATGCCCTCCTCCGCCATGGCGGTGATGGTGGCGACGGCCGAGGCGCAGGCCAGCGGGTGGCCGGAGTAGGTGAGCCCGCCCGGGAACGCCCGCTCGGCGAAGGTGGCGGCGATCTCGGCGCTGATCGCCACGCCGCCCAGCGGGACGTAGCCCGAGTTGACGCCCTTGGCGAAGGTCAGCAGGTCCGGGGTGACGCCCCAGTGGTCGGCGGCGAACCACTCGCCGGTGCGGCCGAAGCCGGCCATCACCTCGTCGAGGATGAACACGATGCCGAAGCGGTCGCAGATCTCCCGCACCCCGGCCAGGTAGCCCGCCGGCGGGATCAGGATGCCCGCGGTGCCGACCACGGTCTCCAGGATGATCGCCGCGATCGTCCCGGGGCCCTCGAAGGCGATCACCTGCTCCAGGTGCTCCAGCGCGCGCTCGCACTCCTGCGCCTCGTTCTCGGCGTGGAAGTTGGAGCGGTAGGCGTACGGGCCCCAGAAGTGCACCACGCCGGAGACGCCGGTCTCGTTGGCCCAGCGCCGCGGGTCGCCGGTGAGGGCGATCGCGTTGGCGGTGGCGCCGTGGTACGAGCGGTAGGCGGACATGACCTTCTGCCGGCCGGTGTGCAGCCGGGCCAGCCGGACGGCGTTCTCGACCGCCTCGGCGCCGCCGTTGGTGAAGAAGATCTTGTCGAGGTCACCGGGGGTGCGCTCGGCGATCAGCCGGGCGGCCTCGCTGCGCGCCTCGACCGCGAAGCCGGGGGCGATGGTGCAGAGCTTCGCCGCCTGCTCCTGGATCGCGGCGACCACCTTCGGGTGCTGGTGGCCGATGTTGGTGTTGACCAGCTGCGAGGAGAAGTCGAGGTAGCGGTTGCCGTCGTAGTCCCAGAAGTACGAGCCCTCGGCGCCGGCCACCGCGAGGGGGTCGATCAGCGCCTGGGCGGACCACGAGTGGAAGACGTGCGCGCGGTCGGCGGCCTTGACCGCCTGGCCGGCGGCTGAGTCAGCGGTGGGGATGCTCATGCCGGTAAGGCTAGGGAGTCGCGGCCCCGAAGTGCAGTTTCATCTTGTCAGCCGGTCACGCGAACGGCCGACAGGATGCAAAGACACCGGGCCCGGGTCGAAAGGACCCGGGCCCATTGTCCGTTCACACGATGGACGTGCGATCAGATCGCGGTCATACAGCGCCCGACCGTCACGACCCGCTAGATCGCGGTCATACAGCGCTCAACCGTCACGACCCGCTAGATCGCGGTCATACAGCGCTCAACCGTCACGACCCGCTAGATCGCGGTCATGACGTGCTTCACCCGGGTGTAGTCCTCGAAGCCGTACGCGGAGAGGTCCTTGCCGTAGCCGGACTTCTTGAAGCCGCCGTGCGGCATCTCGGCGACCAGCGGGATGTGGGTGTTGATCCAGACGCAGCCGAAGTCCAGGCGGCGCGACATCCGCATGGCGCGGGCGTGGTCCTTGGTCCACACCGAGGAGGCCAGCGCGAAGTCGACGCCGTTGGCGTAGTCGACGGCCTGGTCCTCGTCGGTGAACTTCTGCACGGTGATGACCGGGCCGAAGACCTCGTTCTGGATGATCTCGTCGTCCTGCCGCAGGCCGGAGACGACGGTCGGGGCGTAGAAATAGCCCTTCTCGCCGACCTGGTGGCCACCGGCCTCGATCTTGGCGTGGGCGGGCAGCCGCTCGATGAAGCCGGCCACCTGCTTCAGCTGGTTGGCGTTGTTCAGCGGGCCGTACAGCACGTCCTCGTCGTCCACGCCGCCGGTCTTGGTCTCGGCCGCGGCCTTGGCCAGCGCCTCGACGAAGGCGTCGTGGATCGACTCGTGCACCAGCACGCGGGTGGCGGCGGTGCAGTCCTGGCCGGCGTTGAAGTAGCCCGCGACCGAGATGCCCTCGACGGCCTCGGCGATGTCGGCGTCCTCGAAGACCACGACCGGGGCCTTGCCGCCCAGCTCCAGGTGGACGCGCTTGACGTCCTTGGAGGCGGACTCGGCGACCTGGATGCCGGCCCGGACCGAACCGGTGATGGAGGCCATCGCCGGGGTCTTGTGCTCGACCATCAGCCGGCCGGACTCGCGGTCGCCGCAGATCACGTTGAAGACGCCGGCCGGCAGCTCCAGGTCCTTGAGGACGCCGCCGATGATCTCGGCGAGCAGGACGGTGGAGGCCGGGGTGGTGTCCGAGGGCTTCAGGACGACGGTGTTGCCCGCGGCGATGGCCGGGGCGAACTTCCAGACAGCCATCATCATCGGGTAGTTCCACGGCGCGACCTGGGCACAGACGCCGACCGGCTCGCGGCGGACGATCGAGGTCATCCCGTCCATGTACTCCCCGGCGGCCTTGCCCTCCAGCATGCGGGCGGCACCGGCGAAGAAGCGGATCTGGTCCACCATCGGACCGATCTCCTCCGAGAGGGTCAGCCCGCGCGGCTTGCCCGTGTTGCGGACCTCCGCGTCGACGAGCTCGTCGGCCCGGGCCTCGACCGCGTCGGCGATCTTGAGCAGCAGCTTCTGGCGGGTGCTCGGGGTGGCGTCGCGCCAGATCGGGAAGGCGGCGGCGGCCGAGGCCATCGCGGCGTCCACATCGGAGGCACCGGACAGCGGGGACGTCGCGTAGGCCTCACCGGTGGTGGGGTCGACGATGTCGAGCGTGCGGCCGTCCGCCGCGTCGACGAACTCACCGTTGATGTAGTTGCGCAGCGTGCGAAGGTCGCTCACGGGGTCTCTCCTCGGTCTGGGCCTGCGGCGTTGCAGTTTCCGGCGCCATGGTACGTCGGCGGGTCCGGCGCACGAAGGGTGTCGGGTGGCCGGGCCCTGGACGGCGCGGTCCACTGGTTTGGGGGAACGCGCGCTGCGCTGCGGGGCTGCGCGCGTACCGTGCCAGGGTAGCCGCATGACTGCCGGTATCGACAGGTGCAGTGCATGTAGGCGATGAAATCCGTACGCGGATTCCAAGATCGCGACGAAATCAGCAGATTCCTCGCTTGCGAACAGGGGAACGATCAGGCACAGTGGCGGCGTGGCCAACCGCGACCGGAACGCGAGCGTTCCCCTCGATGCCGCCTCCAAGGCGATCATCGAGCAGCTCCAGGAGGACGGACGCCGCCCGTACGCCGCCATCGGCAAGGCCGTCGGCCTGTCCGAGGCGGCCGTGCGCCAGCGCGTCCAGAAGCTGCTCGACCAGGGCGTGATGCAGATCGTCGCCGTCACGGACCCGCTCACCGTCGGCTTCACCCGCCAGGCGATGGTCGGCATCCGGGTCGAGGGCGACATCGAGCCCGTAGCCGACGCGCTGGCCGCCCTCGACGAGGTCGACTACGTCGTCTGCACCGCAGGCTCGTTCGACCTCCTGGCCGAACTGGTCTGCGAGGACGACGAGCACCTGCTCGAACTGATCAACAAGCGCATCCGCGCGCTTCCCGGCGTGCGGAGCACCGAGAGCTTCGTCTACCTGAAGCTCCGGAAACAGACCTACACCTGGGGCACCCGATGACAGCCGACCCGGCGCAGAAGGACCTTTCCAAGACCGCCTACGATCACCTGTGGATGCACTTCACCCGCATGTCGTCGTACGAGAACTCCCCCGTGCCGACGATCGTCAAGGGCGAAGGCACCTACGTCTGGGACGACAAGGGACGCAAGTACCTCGACGGCCTCGCCGGCCTGTTCGTCGTCCAGGCCGGCCACGGCCGCGAGGAGCTGGCCGAGGCCGCCGCCAAGCAGGCCAAGGAGCTCGCCTTCTTCCCGGTGTGGAGCTACGCCCACCCGAAGGCCGTCGAGCTGGCCGAGCGCCTGGCCAACTACGCCCCGGGCGACCTGAACAAGGTCTTCTTCTCCACCGGTGGCGGCGAGGCCGTCGAGACCGCCTGGAAGCTCGCCAAGCAGTACTTCAAGCTGACCGGCAAGCCGACCAAGTACAAGGTCATCTCGCGCGCCGTCGCCTACCACGGCACCCCGCAGGGCGCCCTGTCGATCACCGGCCTGCCGGGCCTGAAGGCCCCGTTCGAGCCGCTGGTGCCGGGCACCCACAAGGCCCCGAACACCAACATCTACCGCGCCCCCGCCTTCCTCGAAGGCCCGGACGGCACGGTCGACCCCGAGGCCTACGGCCGCTGGTGCGCCGACGAGATCGAGGTGGCCATCCTCAACGAGGGCGCCGAGACCGTCGCCGCCGTCTTCGTCGAGCCGGTGCAGAACGCCGGTGGCTGCTTCCCGCCGCCGCCCGGGTACTTCCAGCGCCTGCGCGAGATCTGCGACCGCCACGACGTGCTGCTGGTCTCGGACGAGGTCATCTGCGCCTTCGGCCGTCTGGGCACCATGTTCGGCGCCGACAAGTTCGGCTACCAGCCCGACATGATCACCTGCGCCAAGGGCATGACCTCGGGCTACTCCCCGATCGGCGCCACGATCATCTCGGACCGCCTCGCCGAGCCGTTCTACAAGGGCGACAACACCTTCCTGCACGGCTACACCTTCGGCGGCCACCCGGTCTCCTCCGCGGTGGCGCTGGCCAACCTCGACATCTTCGAGCGCGAGGGCCTGAACCAGCACGTCCTCGACAACGAGGCCGCGTTCCTGGGCACCCTGAACAAGCTGCGCGACCTGCCGATCGTCGGCGACGTCCGCGGCAACGGGTACTTCTACGGCATCGAGCTCGTGAAGGACAAGGTCACCAAGGAGTCGTTCAACGACGACGAGGTCGAGCGCGTCCTCTACGGCTTCCTGTCGAAGGCCCTCTTCGACAACGGCCTGTACTGCCGCGCCGACGACCGTGGCGACCCGGTCATCCAGCTGGCCCCGCCGCTGATCTCCAACCAGTCGACCTTCGACGAGATCGAGCAGATCCTGCGGACCAGCCTCACCGACGCGTGGGCGAAGATCTGACCCCCTGATCCTCCTTCCCCACCCTCCGCCGAAGGGCGGTCCCACTCCCCCGGGACCGCCCTTCGGCGTTTTTCCGGCGCTGTCGGCCGATCAAACATGCCTGATTGCGGGTGATTTGCCCGCGATGGACCAGAGCGCCGCAACCGCACCAGGCCCCAGTCGTTCTAATCTGACGACTGTCATATCCCTGCGGCCACCCAGGATGGAACCTCATGTCAGCGGCACCGCCTGACAACGACGTGCTGTGGGCCCGGGGGATCGTCAAGTCCCATCACGGCACCCCCGCCCTGCGGGGCATCTCGATCGGCGTCCGCGAGGGCGAAGTGCTCGCCGTCACCGGCCCGCGCGGCTCCGGCAAGAGCACCCTCCTCGGCTGCCTCTCCGCCCTCCTCACCGTCGACGAGGGCGAGGTCTGGTTCAACAGCGCGCCCGTCCACACCCTCGGCCGGGCCGGGCGCGAACGGCTGCGCCGCGACCGCTTCGGCTTCGTCGGCTCCGAACCCCACCTGGTGCCCGAACTGACCGCCCGGGAGAACGTCGCCCTGCCGCTGCTGCTCGCCGGCGCCGGCAACAAGGCCGCCTACACCGCCGCCGACGAATGGCTGGAACGCCTCGACGTCGGCGAGGTCGCCCGGCAGCGCCCCGACCGGCTGCTCCAGAGCCAGCGCCAGCGGATCGCCGTCGCCCGCGCCCTCGCCCCGCTGCCGCCCGTCGTCTTCGCCGACGACCCCACCGCCCCGCTCCACCGCGAGGCCGCCGACCAGGTCCTGCGGATACTGACCAGCGCGGCCCGGTCGCACCAGCTCACCCTCGTCCTGGCCACTCACGACCCCGAGCTCGTCCGGTTCGCGGACCGCGCCGTCGCCCTCGTCGACGGACGGCTCACCGCCCCCGCCGCCCCCGTCCCGCGCGGGCACGCCGTCCCGGGGGCGGCCGGCGCGTCCGCCGTCTCGGGCACCCGCCGCTGACGACGCCGAGCCGCTGAAAGAGTCGACGTGTTCTATCTCCGTCTGGCCCGGGGCTACCGGGTGCCCGACCTCGGCCGCTGGCTGCTCACCGTGCTGGCCGCCGCCGTGGTCTCCGCCTTCCTGCTGCGCTCCCTCGGCCGGGCGATGAGCGACCCGCTCGGCGGCGAGGACGCGCTGGTGCGACTGCTCTGGTGCCTGCCCCCGCTCGCCGCCGTCGCCTGGTTCGCGGCCGTCGCCGCCCGCGCCGTACCCGCCCAGCGGCCCGAACGGATCACCGGCCTGCGCGCCGCCGGAGCCGGCTCCGGCCGGATCCGCACCCTGATCGCCGGTGAGGTCGTGCTCGCCTGCACCCTCGGCAGCGTGCTCACCCTGCTGGTCTTCCTGGTCCTGCGCAACGACATCGCCGGGCCCGCGCTCGCCCCCGACCTCGGCATGGGCGTACCGCTGCCGGCCGTCGCGCCGGTCGCCCTGCTCGCCCTGGTCCCGCTCACCGCCGGGATCGCCGCCGCCTGCGCCGTCCCACCCACCGAGTACCTGCCCGGCGGCCGCACCCGCACCCGCGGCGGCACCGGCTTCGGCGCCCTGCGGGTCGCCCTGCCCGTCGGGCTCGCCGTGATCGGCCTCGCCCTCGAACTCATCGCCCTGCGGCCCGGCGCCGCCGCCGACGGCCGGCCGATCCACCTGCCCGCCGGGCTCGGCAGCACCAGCACCGCCGCACTCGGCGGCTGGGCCGCCAGCGCGGTCGGACTCGCCCTGCTCACCGGCCCGTTGCTGTCCTGGACCGGGCGGCTGCTCGCGCTCGGCCGGCCCACCCCGCTGCGGCTGCTGGCCGGCCGCGGACTCACCGCCCAGGCCCGCAGCCTCGGCCCGCCGCTGGCCGTGCTCACCCTCGCCCTCGCGCTGGTGCTCACCACCATCCGCTACTGGATCGGCACGCCCGACAGCGCCGACGCGCTGCCCGCCGTCGAGGCCTGCCTGGTGCTCGGCTGCGCGGCCGCCGCCGTGGTCACCCGGCTGGCCGAGGTCCGCACCGACCGCCGGGACGTCACCGACGTGCTGCTGCGCCTCGGCACCTCGCCCCGGCTGCTGTTCGGCGCGGTCGCGCTGCGCACCCTGGCGGTGGGCACCACGCTGCTGGTGACCGGCGGGGCGACCGCCGCTCTGGCGGCCGCCGGCCTGCGCTGACCTTGCGGCTTGCGCTGACCTGCGGCTGTCGCTGACCTGCCGGTTTGCGTTGGCCCGCCGGCTCAGCCCGCCGCGGCGAGCTGACCGCAGGCGCCGTCGATCTCCTGGCCCCGGGTGTCGCGGACGGTCGTCGGCACCCCGTGCGACTGGAGCCGACGGACGAACTCGCGCTCGTCCTCGGGCCGGGAGGCGGTCCACTTGGAGCCCGGCGTCGGGTTCAGCGGGATCAGGTTGACGTGCACCCGGTGGTTCTTGATCAGCCGGCCGAGCAGGTCCGCCCGCCATGCCTGGTCGTTGATGTCCTTGATCAGCGCGTACTCGATGGAGATCCGCCGGCCGGACTTCTCCGCGTAGTTCCACGCGGCGTCCAGCACCTCGGCGACCTTCCAGCGGGTGTTCACCGGCACCAGCTCGTCGCGCAGCTCGTCGTCCGGGGCGTGCAGCGACAGCGCCAGGCGGCAGCTGAGGCCCTCGTCGGCCAGCCGGTTCATCGCCGGGACCAGGCCAACGGTCGACACCGTGACACCGCGCTGGGACAGGCCGAAACCGTCCGGCGCCGGGTCGGTCAGCCGGCGGATCGCGGCCAGCACCCGGTTGTAGTTGGCCAGCGGCTCGCCCATGCCCATGAAGACCACGTTCGACAGCCGCGCCTCGCCGCCCGGGATCTCGCCGGCCTTGAGCGCGCGCATCCCGGCGGCGATCTGCTCGACGATCTCGGCGGTGGACAGGTTGCGGGTCAGCCCGGCCTGGCCGGTCGCGCAGAAGGGGCAGTTCATGCCGCAGCCCGCCTGCGAGCTGATGCACATGGTGACCCGGTCCGGGTAGCGCATCAGCACCGACTCGACGAGCGTGCCGTCGAAGAGCTTCCAGAGCGTCTTGCGGGTGGTGTCGTCGTCGCAGGACACGTGCCGCACGACCGACATCAGCTCCGGCAGCAGGCTCCCGGTCAGCTTCTCCCGGCTGGCGGCGGGGATGTCCGTCCAGCCCTCCGGGTCGTTCGACATCCGGCCGAAGTAGTGGTTGGAGAGCTGCTTGGCGCGGAACGGCTGCTCGCCCAGCTCGGCGACGGCCTCCTTGCGCTCGGCGGGGCTCAGGTCGGCGAGGTGTCGCGGGGGCTTGGCGCCGCGCGGCGCGACAAAGGTGAGTTCTCCGGGCTTAGGCATGGTTCATCCAGTGTCGCAGACGCCGGGAGCAGGCCAGGACGTGCGAGGGCCCCGGACGCGCAGGCGTCCGGGGCCCTTCCACCACTCGCGGCCGGAGGACAGGTTCTGAGGCGTCCTACGGCCGGACAAGGCCCTAGCTGCCGACGAAGGCCGCCAGCAGCAGCCAGACCACCGGGGCGGTCGGCAGGAGCGAGTCCAGCCGGTCCATGATGCCGCCGTGGCCGGGCAGCAGCGTGCCCATGTCCTTGATGCCGAGGTCTCGCTTGATCATCGACTCGCCCAGGTCGCCCAGGGTCGCGGTGACCGCCGCGCAGCCGCCCAGGATCAGGCCCTGCCACCAGCTGCCGCCGTCGATGATCAGCTCCATCAGCACGGCGCCCGCCAGCATCGACAGGCCGATGCCGCCGGCCAGGCCCTCACGGGTCTTGCCGGGGCTGATCGTCGGGGCGAGCTTGGTCTTGCCGAACTTGTAGCCCACGGCGTAGGCGCCCGTGTCGCTGCAGATCGTGACGATCAGGAACAGCACGATCCGCTGGGGGCCGTCGTCGGCCGCCAGCATCAACGCCACGAAGGTGGCCAGGAACGGCACGTAGAAGGCGGTGAACACCCCGGCCGTTATGTCCCGCAGGTAGTCCTCCGGCGGCTCGGCCATCCGCCAGACCATCACCGCCAGCCCGGTCAGCGCGAGCGAGGCCGCGGCCCACTGCACCCCGGCCCAGTAGCCGGTGGCGATCATGGCGATGCCGCCTGCGACCAGCGGCACCAGCGGCGCCTTGATCTGCTTGCGCTCGGCGAGCCGGCTGGTCAGCTCCCAGATACCGACCGACACCGCGGCCATCACGACGAACAGGAACAGCGCCTTCACCACGAACAGCGAGGCGATGATCACCACACCGAGACCGACCCCCACGCCTATCGCGGCCTGGAGGTTACGGCCACCGCGCTGCTTGCGCGGCTGCGGCTGCGGGGCGGACTGGGCGGCCACGGGTGTCTCCTGCCCTGGATGGGACGACGGCACGAAGTGGGGCTGCCCGGCCGCCGGGTAGGTCGACGGCGGCGCGGGAGGCACCGGGGCCCCGGTGCGCGGCGGGGCGCCGCGGCCGGGGGTGGCGTCATCGGTTATCGCGCGCAGCACGACCGTCTCCGTCACACCCGGCACCGCCGCCTCGGACCGGTCGTCCCGGAACAGCGGGCCGCTCAACCGACCGGCCTCCCGGGACTGACCGGCGGCGGGGTCACCCGGCCGGCCGGAGCCCGCCGGCGGGCCCTGGTCCGGCACGCCGGGGAACGGGCCGGGGCCCGCCGGTACGGGAGGCATGACCTGAGTCTCCTCCGCGTCGCCGCCCCAGTACACCGGAGGCTGCTGCGAGTGATCCGAACGGTGGCCGGGGCCACCCGGCGCGCCGCCCGGCGCACCCGGGTGGGCCGCCCGGCCGCCCGGGTGACCGGGGTAGCCCTGGGCCTGCGGCGGCGCCGGGTACTCGCCGTAACCCGGCGCCGGGTGCGCCTGCTGCAGAGGAGCCTGCGGCCGGGGCTGCGGCGCCGGGCGGTAGGGCTGGAACTGCTGGTCGGACGGGCCCCAGTAGCCAGGGGCGTCAGGGGCGTCGTTCATCAGACTTCGAGCAGCTCGGCTTCCTTGTGCTTCAGCAGCTCGTCGACGGCGGCCACGTACTTGGCCGTGGTGTCGTCGAGCTCCTTCTCGGCGCGGCGGCCGTCGTCCTCGCCGACCTCGCCGTCCTTGACCAGCTTGTCGATGGCGTCCTTGGCCTTGCGGCGCACCGCGCGGATCGAGACCTTCGCGTCCTCGCCCTTGCCCCGGGCCACCTTGATGAACTCCCGGCGGCGCTCCTCGGTCAGCTCGGGCAGCACCACCCGGATGAGGGAGCCGTCGTTGGACGGGTTGACGCCCAGGTCGGAGTCGCGGATCGCCTGCTCGATCGCCTTCAGCGCGGTCTTGTCGAACGGCGAGACGACCGCCATCCGGGGCTCCGGCACCGAGAACGAGGCCAGCTGGTTGATCGGCGTCACGGTGCCGTAGTACTCGGCGACGATCTTGGCGAACATCGCCGGGTGGGCACGGCCGGTGCGGATGGCGGCGAAGTCGTCCTTGGCGACGGCGACGGCCTTCTCCATCTTCTCCTCGGCTTCGAGGAGGGTCTCTTCGATCACTGTGATCTCCCTGTCCGGTTCATCTGCGATTGTCCCGACCGGTGTCGGCGTCGAGGCCGGTCACGGCGACGGCGCCGTCCCGTACGGCTGATTGCTGCTCAGGCCCGGACAGAATCCTGGCTGATGAGTGTGCCGATCTTCTCACTCTTCACCGCGCGCGCGATATTGCCCTCCGCCAGCAGCTCGAAGACCAGCATCGGGAGGTTGTTGTCCTTGCACAGCGTGATCGCGGTGAGGTCGGCGACCTTGAGGTCGCGCGTGATGACCTCGGAGTACTCCAGCGCGTCGAACTTCACCGCGTCCGGGTTGGTCCGGGGGTCCGAGTCGTAGACGCCGTCCACGCCGTTCTTGCCCATCAGCAGGACGTCGGCGTGGATCTCCAGGGCCCGCTGGACGGCGGTGGTGTCGGTCGAGAAGTACGGCATGCCCATACCGGCGCCGAAGATCACCACACGGCCCTTCTCCAGGTGCCGGACGGCCCGCAGCGGCAGGTACGGTTCGGCGACCTGGCCCATGGTGATCGCGGTCTGGACCCGGGTCTCGATGCCTTCCTTGACCAGGAAGTCCTGCAGCGCCAGGCAGTTCATCACGGTGCCGAGCATGCCCATGTAGTCGGAGCGCGCCCGGTCCATGCCGCGGACCTGCAGCTCGGCGCCCCGGAAGAAGTTGCCGCCGCCGATGACCACCGCGACCTCGGTACCGGCACGGACGACGGTGGCGATCTCCCGGGCGATCGCGTGCACGACGTCCGGGTCGACGCCGAGTCCGCCACCACCGGCAAAGGCTTCACCGGACAGCTTGAGCAGCACCCGGCGGCGCGAGCCGGCCTTGGGGTCCTGCGCGGTCTCCTGCGTCTCCTGCATGGACTTCTCCTTTTTGCACCTACTGGCTCACAGGCGCGGGTGTGCGGATGCCCGGCCTGCGCGTACGCGAGAGGAGGCCACTGCCGCGGGAACCGGTTCGGTGTCCTGCACGGCAATGGCCTCCTCGTCGTTCATGGTGCCGACGCGGCCCGCCCGTGGACGGTTGGCACTGGGTGAGCCCGTTCGGCGTTCCGCCCGCCCTGGTCAACGGGCGGGGGCGGTTCCCAGCGTAAGGGTGCCGGGGACCAGGTGGAACGTGGCTCAGGCGCCGACGCGGAAGCGGGCGAAGCGCTTGAGGGCGACGCCGTTCTCCTCGAGGACCTTGGCGACGGTCTTCTTGTTGTCCTTCGCGAAGGCCTGCTCCAGGACGGAGTTCTCCTTGACGAAGCCGGTGACGCGACCCTCGACGATCTTCGGCAGGGCAGCCTCGGGCTTGCCCTCCTCACGCGCGGTGGCCTCGGCGACGCGGCGCTCGTTCTCGAGGTCCTCGGCCGGGATCTCCTCGCGGGACAGGAACTTCGGCGCGAACGCGGCGATGTGCTGCGCGACGTCCTTCGCGACCTCGGCGTTCTCCTTGTCCAGCTCGACCAGGACGCCGACGGCCGGCGGCAGGTCGGGGCTGGTCTTGTGCAGGTAGACCGCGACGAAGCCGTCACCGTCGAACTGGGCGAAGCGACGGAAGACGATCTTCTCGCCCAGGGTCGCGTTGGCCTCGTCGACGAACTGCTGGACGGTCTTGCCGGCCTCGATCTCGGACGCCAGGGCGGCATCCAGGTCGGCCGGGGCGGTCTTGGCCACGTGAGCCGCGATCGCGTCGGCGACCTTGACGAAGTTGTCACCCTTGGCGACGAAGTCGGTCTCGCAGTTCAGCTCGACCAGAACGCCGGACTTCTTGTCCTCGGCGATCAGCGCGGCGACGGCGCCGTTGGAGGCGTCACGGCCCTCGCGCTTGGCAACGCCCTTCTGGCCCTTGATGCGCAGGAGCTCGACGGCCTTCTCGACGTTGCCCTCGGCCTCGTCCAGGGCCTTCTTGCAGTCCATCATGCCGGCGCCGGTGAGCTCACGGAGCTTCTTGACGTCCGCGGCGGTGAAGTTCGCCATGGTGTGAATCTCTTCTCGCGTCTCGCGTGTCTGCGTGGGGAGACGCCGGGACCGATGATTCGGTCCCGGCGCGGGAGAGAGGGGCACCTACCGGTGTCGTACCGGCGGGTGCCCCTCACCCTTGGTACGTCAGGCCTGCTCGGCCGGCGCCTCGGTGGCCTCAGCCTCGGCGGCGGGGGCCTCGACGGCCTCAGCCTCGGCGGCGGGGGCCTCAGCGGCCGGAGCCTCGGCGGCGGCGGGGGCCTCCTCGGCCTTCTTCTCGCCCTCGATGAGGTCCTTCTCCCAGTCGGCCAGCGGCTGGTCGGCGCCCGGCTCGGCCTTGACGTCGCCCTTGGCGACACCGGCGCGGGACTTCAGACCCTCGGCCACGGCGTCGGCGATCACGCGGGTCAGCAGGGTGACGGAGCGGATCGCGTCGTCGTTGCCCGGGATCTTGTAGTCGACCTCGTCGGGGTCACAGTTGGTGTCGAGGATGGCGACGACCGGGATGTTGAGCTTCCGGGCCTCGCCGACCGCGATGTGCTCCTTCTTGGTGTCCACGATCCACACGGCGCTGGGAACGCGCTGCATGTCGCGGATACCGCCGAGGGTCTTCTCCAGCTTGTCGTGCTCGCGCTGGAGGACCAGGAGCTCCTTCTTGGTGAGGCCGGAACCGGCCACGTCCGAGAAGTCCAGCTCGCCGAGCTCCTTCAGGCGCTGCAGGCGCTTGTAGACGGTCGAGAAGTTGGTCAGCATGCCGCCGAGCCAGCGCTGGTTCACGTAGGGCATGCCCACGCGGGTGGCCTGCTCGGCGATGGCCTCCTGGGCCTGCTTCTTCGTGCCGACGAAGAGGACGCTGCCGCCGTGGGCAACGGTCTCCTTGATGAACTCGAAGGCGCGGTCGATGTAGTTCAGCGACTGCAGGAGGTCGATGATGTAGATGCCGTTGCGCTCCGTGATGATGAAGCGCTTCATCTTCGGGTTCCAACGGCGGGTCTGGTGACCGAAGTGGACGCCGCTCTCCAGCAGCTCCCGCATCGTGACGACGGCCATAGCCGTGCTCCTCAGGTGTTACGGCCCGGCGGTCGCGCAACGGACGGCGGGTTCGCGCGGTGGCGCTCCCCGCTCGCGCGGTGCGTCCGGCCGGGTCAGGCTCGGTTTGTCCGTGGCAGCCAGGTGACAGCCACGCCTGACGCCCCGAACGTGCCGAGCCGCTTGAACCCGCACGGTCCGGGGACCAGGCGGGCTCGGCGGACCGAGCGGCACTCGCACCTGGCGGGGGCAGCGGCCGGGCCGCGTCCGTCCACCGGTGGCGGGGCGTGCGAAGTCGACCCGGCGGACCGGGTCGCGTGTGAAGTGTACGGGAAGCGCCGCGGAGCGGGCGACTCCGCGACTGGCGGAGGCCCTGGACGGGCGGGTCCGCGCTGGCGGGAGCTGGGCGGAGGCCGGGCCGAGGCGGGGCGGCCGGGCCTTGGGAGTGCTGCTGCTGCGGTGCTTGTACACCGGATGGCGGCATCCGTACACCCGCTGGAGGGACGGGATCAGGCCACGAGGGCGGTTTGTCCACAGGAGTCCGGAAGTGGGTGGCGCCGGGGCGGCCGCGCAGCAAGCCTCGGGGCATGACCGCTCGCGCCGAATGCCCGGTTCCGCCCGCCATCGGTCCGGCCTGCTCGGGGCCGGGCCGGTTGAGCCTTGACCGATTGGGGCCGGGCCGGTTGGGGCCGGGCTCGTTTGGTGTGCTGCGGGGGCTGGTCGCCGTGCTGGCCGCGCTGGTGCTGCTGGTCTCGGGCAGTGCGGGGCGGGGCGCCGCTCTCAGCGGGGGCGGCGGAGGTGATGGCGGGGGCGGCGGAGGTGATGGCGGGGGCGGCGGAGGTGATGGCGGGGGCGGCGAGACCGGCCGGACCGGTTCGGGCGGTGCGCGGGCCTGGCCGGTGGGCGGGCCCGGCGGGGTGCTCCGGCGGTTCGAGCCACCGGCCACGCCATGGGCCGCCGGACACCGGGGAGTGGACCTCGCCGCCGCGCCCGGGGCGGAGGTGCGGGCGGCTGCCGCCGGGGTGGTCACGTTCTCCGGGCTGGTGGCGGGGCGCCCGGTGGTGACCGTCACCCACCCCGGCTCGGGGTCACCCCCCTTGCGGACCACCTACCTGCCCGTCGCCGGCACCGCCCCGGTCGGCACCGAGGTACCCGCCGGACAGGTGATCGGACGGCTCGCCCCCGACGGACGGCACTGCCCAGCACGGGACTGCCTGCACTGGGGGCTGCTGCGCGGCGGGCGCTACCTCGACCCGCTGGCCCTGTTCGGCGCGGGAGCGGCGCGGCTGCTGCCGCTGGGCGGCGCCGGGCGCACCTGATGAATTCAGATGAACCGAACGAACCAAACGGACCGGGCCGGACGGCGGCTCAGGCCCGGTCGAGGCCGTGCAGGGCCATGGCCACGGCGGCGTCCGCGATCAGTTCGGGGCGCTCGGCCGCACACCCGGCACGCTCCCCCGCGGCCACTTGCTCGGCCCGGCGCACGGCCGCCTCCACGACCCCTTGGAGCAACGCCGCAGCGAGCCGGGGCTGCGCGTGACCGAGATCCTCCAGGGCCCGGACGACCAGGCCGACCAGCTTGCCGTGCGCCGCCCGGATGCGCTCGCGCGCGGCCTCGTCGAGTTCGAGCGCGGAGATCGCCACCACCGCCCGGTGGCGCGGGTCTGCGGCCAACGCCAGCTGGCCACGGACATACGCCTCGATCCGGTCGGCCGCGCTGTCGCAGCTCTCCATCCCGGCCTCGATCTCGGCCGCCCAGAGCGGAAAGTCCACCTCGCAGAGCGCCTCGACCACGGCGGCCCGGGAGCGGAAGTACTCGTAGACCGAGGAGCGCGCCAGGGAGGTGCGCGCAGCGAGCGCAGGGAAGGTCAGCGCCTCCATGCCGCCCTCCGTGAGCAGGGTGCGGGCAGCGTCAAGGAGGGCTGCACGCTGCAGCTGGCGATGCTCGGCCACCGTGGCCGCTCGGATCTTCGGCACGCTCCCACTGTACGGAGCCCTACCTGCGGCCGGTACGGCGCCGCGCATTTGAGCGGGGAGCGAGAGCGCGCAGGCGTGCGGCGAGGCGTGCGAGCGGGCGCGCAACCCGGGGATCCGGCCCGGAGTAACGGCCCAGGGTTACAGCCGGGCAGGTGCGGCCGGGCAGGCGCGGCCCGGGATGCGGCCGGGCAGGCGCGGACCGGCAACGTGGCCGGGGTCGCGACCCGGAGGTCGGCCGGAACGGGACGGTCCCGGCCCGCGCTACCGGATGTCCGACAGCTTGGCGCGCAGCTGGAGGACGGACTTGGTGTGGATCTGGCTCACCCGGCTCTCCGTCACCCCCAGCACCTGGCCGATCTCGGCGAGGGTGAGGCCCTCGTAGTAGTAGAGCGTCACCACGGTCTTCTCCCGCTCGGGGAGGGTGTTGACCGCCTGGGCCAGCAGCCTGCGCAGCTCGCGGTCCTCGGCCACCTCAACCGGGTTGTCGGCACCGTGGTCCACCAGGGTGTCCATCAGGCTCAGCCGGTCGCCGCCCTCCCCCACCGGGTGCAGCAGTTCGTCCAGGGCCACCACGTTGGCCAGGGACAGCTGGCTGAAGATCGCGTGCAGATCCTCGATCGCGATACCCATCTCGGCCGCGACCTCGGGATCGTGCGGCGTACGGCGCAGCCGGGCCTCCAGCGTCGCGTACGTCCGCTCGACGGCCTTCGCCTTCTGCCGCACCGAGCGCGGGATCCAGTCCAGGGCACGCAGTTCGTCGATGATCGCGCCGCGGATCCGGCTGATCGCATAGGTCTCGAACTTGATGGCGCGGTCGATGTCGAACTTCTCGATCGCATCGATCAGCCCGAAGACCCCCGAGGAGACGAAGTCGGCCTGCTCGACGTTGGAGGGCAGGCCGACCCCGACCCGCCCCGCCACGTACTTGACGAGCGGCGAGTAGTGCAGGATCAGCTGCTCGCGCAGCCGCTGGTCGCCGGTCTCCTTGTAGGAGCGCCAGAGCTCTTCGAGCGCGGTGCGCCCCTGGGCTCCGGGGCCTGGACCGCCCGGCCCCGGTCCCTGCTCCGGGCCAGGCGGGGGGGTGCCGTCCGGCGGCAGGGCACCGGCAGCGATCGGGCGGGCTGCGCCGTCGCCGGTGGCGGCGCCGACCGCGTCGGCGGGCTGGCCCGGCACCGCCATCGGCCGGCCGCCCTGGCGCGACAGGCCCCCCATTGTCCCCGTCGCCTTGGGCGGGAACTCAGTCACGGGACGCCGCTCGGTCCGCGGCCCTCCCGAGGACCGGGCGCCACCGGTCACTCTGTGTCCGGGAATGTGTGTGGGCATGCGTTGGTCTGCGCCGTTCTGCCGAGTCATGTGCTGATAGGGAAGGCATGTGGAGCGTAGCGTGACCGACTCGCTGCAATGCGCTACCGCCACTCGGTCGTCCCCCGATCCGGTGGCGTTCGCGTCACCGGATCCGGGCACGCGAACGGACGAACCGGATCAGCAGGTCAACCGGGCGATTCCGACACTCCCTCCCCACGCCCCCTCCCCACGACACGGATGTGCGCTTCGTCCCGACCGTCACCTCCTCCGCACCAGGCGCCAGTGCGCGCCGTGCCGCTCGACGTAACCGAGCGAGCCCAACTCGTAGAGCCGCTGCAGCACTTCGTCCGGCGGGAGTCCGGACTGCCGGGCCAACCGCTCGATCGGCGCGCCCTCCGCCGTCGCCGGGACGGCCTCCAGCACCCGGGCCACCGCCGGCTCCAACAGATCCCGGGGCAAGACCGGGCCGCTGCGCTGCGGCGCCAGGTCGTCCCCGATCGCCCCGATCAGTTCGGCGATCTCGGCGGAGTCGGTGACCAGCGTGGCGCCGCCGCTGCGGATCAGGGCGTGCACCCCGGCCGAGAGTTCCGAGGTCACCGGGCCGGCGACGCCCATGGTGTGGCGGTTGAGGTCCCGCGCCCGTCTGGCCGTGCTCAGCGCGCCGCTGCGCATCGCCGCCTCGACCACCACCGTGCCCCGGGTGAGCGCCGCGATGACCCGGTTGCGGAGCACGAAGCGGAAGCGGTTCGGGTGTTCCCCGGGCGGGAGTTCACTGACCAGCAGCCCCTGGGCGCCGATCCGCCGGATCAGTTCGGCGTTCCCTTTCGGGTAGGCCACGTCGACCCCACAGGCGAGCACCGCGATCGTCATCCCGCCGACGGAGAGCGCCCCTCGGTGGGCGGCCGCGTCGATCCCGTAGGCGGCTCCGGACACCACGACCCAACCTCGCTCGGCCAGTTGGGCCGACAGCTCCCCCGCGACGTGGGCGCCGTAGGCCGTGCAGGCCCGGGAGCCGACCATCGCCACCGAGCGGAGCGCGAGCAGCCGCAGCGAACCCGTGCCGGTCGTCCAGAGCCCGATCGGGCGCCCGTCGCCCAGATCGTCCAGTTGGCTGGGCCATTCCGTGTCCCCCGGAATGATGAAGCGTCCACCGACGGCTCGTACCCGTTCAAGGTCCTCGGCCGGGTCCAGACCGGGGAGTCTCGCCTGGTAGCCGGCCAGCCGGGGCCCGTCCAGCCCGGGGTGTGCGGGCACCGTCCCGTCACGGATCGCCCGGACGGCGTCGACTGCGGAGAGCTGACCGAGCCACCGGCCGACCACCGCGTCCCCGGGCTCGCTCAGCCGGCTGAGCACCGCGCGGGCGAGGCGCTCCGGATCGGGACCGGACTCGGACTCTGCCCGGCCGGGCGGCTGAAGGTGCGTCATCATCGGGTTCATGCCTCACCGCCCTCGTCCACCGGATGCTGGTCGCGTTTCCCGGACCGCTTGACGGAGCCGGACCGGGTGGACCGGCCAAGGGCATCGGGGCGGTCCGGCGGACCAGGACTCTCCGGGTCCGGGCTCTCCGGGTCAGGACAATCGGGACGATCGGGCTTCTCGAACCGGCCCGACCGGCTCTGCCCTTCGGGCGGCTCGTCGACCGGGCCGACGCGCTGGGCCGGGATGCCACCGAGTCGGCCGTAGACCCGCTCGGCCAGCGGCAGCCCCTGCTCGACGCCAGTGCGCAGGACCAGTGCGGTGCGAACGTCCCGCTGGTCCGGCCGGTCACGACCGGCGAGGTCGGCGACCGTCCAGGCGACCCGGAGCACCCGGTCCAGGCCCCGGGCGGTCAGCAGCCCGCGCTCCAACTGGCGGGCGACATCGTTCAGTGCGCCGGGGGCGAGCTGCCAGCGGGTCCGCAGCTCGTGGCCCGGGACTTCCGCGTTGGTCCGCCACGGGGTGGTCGCCAGCCGGGCCGCTGCCCGTTCCCGCGCGGCCAGCACCCGGGCCGCGACGGTCTCGGTGTTCTCCGCCGTGATGTCCCGCTCCATGAGTTCGATCCTCGTCACCGGGGCGACCTGGACCTGGAGGTCGACCCGGTCCAGCAGCGGCCCGGAGAGCCGCCCCTGGTAGCGGCTGACCATCGCAGGGGTGCACTCGCACCCCTCACCCCGCCGTGAATGACGGCCGCACGGGCAGGGGTTGGCGGCCAGGCAGAGCAGGAACCTGGCCGGAAGCCGGAGTGAGCCGGCCGAGCGGGCGATCACCACCTCGCCCGACTCCAGTGGCTGGCGCAGCGAGTCGAGCACCCGGACCGGAAACTCCGGCGCCTCGTCCAGGAACAGCACGCCCCGGTGGGCCAGCGAGACCGCCCCCGGTCTCGGCAGGCCGCTGCCGCCGCCGACGATCGCCGGCATCGTCGTGGAGTGGTGCGGGGCGCAGTACGGCGCCGTGTCGATGAGCGGGCGCCCAACCGGGAGCAGCCCGGCCACCGAGTGCACGGCGGTGACCTCCAGAGCCTCCTTCTGGGTCAGTGGCGGGAGCAGCGAGGGCAGCCGCTCCGCCAGCATCGTCTTGCCCGCGCCCGGTGGGCCCTTGAGGTACAGGTGGTGACCGCCGGCAGCGGCGATCTCCAGGGCGCGCCGGGCCTCGTACTGTCCGGCCACGTCAGCCAGATCGAGGCGCGCCGCCTTGTCGTCGACCAGCCCTCGGACGCCGGCGCTGGGCAGCATCAGGCCGGCCATCAGCGGATCCGGCCGGCCGGCGATCGGGTCGGGCGGCTCCTCCGGCGCGGACGCGCCGGTCAGGACGGCGACCAGCTGCCGCAGGCTGCGGACGCCGATCACGGTCACGCCCGGGACGAGCGAGGCCTCGGGCGCGGTCTGCTCCGCGACCACGACCCGCTGGTATCCCGCGTCGGCCGCGGCCAGCACCGACGGCAGCACCCCGCGGACCGGCCGCACCCGGCCGTCCAGACCCAGTTCGCCGATGATCAGCAGCTCGGCGATGGAGGAGGGGTCGAGCCGTTCGGCCGCGGCCAGGACGGCGCAGGCCACCGCGAGGTCGAAGCCACTGCCGCTCTTGGGCACCGAGGCCGGGCTGAGCCCGACGGTCAGCTTGCGCTGCGGCCAGGCCTCACCGCTGTTGACCACGGCCGCGCGCACCCGGTCGCGGGCCTCGGACAGCGCCTTGTCGGGCAGGCCGACCAGGGCGAACGCGGCCACCCCGGGCTCCAGATCGGCCTGGACCTCGACGATCACTCCGTCGACGCCGACCAGCGCGACGGAACAGGTACGGGCGAAGGCCATCTCAGACCACCCCCCGCAGGTGGTCGACCAGGGCCGCACCCCGGGCCCGGTTGACCACGGCCACCAGGTCGATCCGCACGCCCCCGGGCGGAGCGGGCGGCCAGTGCGGGTCCGTGGGCCCGGGGTCGTACCCGGGACCGGCCAGCCGTGCGAAGTGGCCGGGCCAGCGCTCGGCCATCCAGCGCTCCGCCAGGCGTTGCAACCGGGCGGCCTTGGCCTGGCCGATGGCCTCGCTGGGTTGTTGGAAGCCCCGCTCGGAGCGGGTCTTCACCTCGCAGACCGCCACGGTGTCGCCGTCGAGGGCGACGATGTCCAACTCGCCCTCGACACAGCGCCAGTTGCGGTCCAGGATGCGGAGCCCGGCCTCCGTGAGACGGCGGGCGGCGACCCGCTCGCCGTAGCGGCCGAGCCCGTTGTTGGTACTGCGACCGCCGGTACTGCGACCCGGGCCCGGCCCGGTGCCGTCCTTCGTGCCGTCCCGCACGGCTCCGGCCGCTGTGGCCGCTGAGGCCTGGTCCAGTACGGCCGCACCCGGTACGGTCTGGTCCTGCGTGATCGTGTTCTGCACGGTGACCACCTCCGACGTGGAGGTTGCACCGTCGCGCACGGCGAGGCCGGGAATTTCCGTTTCCCTGTGGATAACTCGGACCTGTGGATAACTTTTGTCACCCGCAGGAGTGAGACGCCCCGATCGCGCGAAATTCCGCTGGACAACGCGGGTCCGAGCGGTCCAACGTCAGTTCCCGAAGCCGGACTCGTCCGAGGGCAGCTCCAGATCGCTCTTCGCGAGTTCCTCGATGTTCACGTCCTTGAAGGTCAGCACCCGGACCTTACGGACGAACCGGGCCGGCCGGTACATGTCCCAGACCCACGCATCCGCCATCGACACCTCGAAGAAGACCTCGCCCTGCACCGAGTGCACCTGCAACTCGTAGTCATTGGTGAGGTAGAACCGTCGCTCGGTCTCGATCACGTACTTGAACAGGCCGACGACGTCCCGGTACTCCCGGTAGAGCTTGAGCTCCATCTCGGTCTCGTACTTCTCGAGATCTTCGGCACTCATCCAGGCGTCCCCTCAACTTGTCACGTCCACCCATTGTGGACCACCGCACCCACGCTCAGAGCCGTACCGGGGCGACCGGCGGGCCCTCGGCCAGCAGTCGCTCCAGGAAGTCCGCCAATCCGACCGGGTAGACCGTGTCGGCGGTCCCCCTCAGCTCCTCGACCGTCCACCAGCGCGCCGCGAGCAGTTGGGCGTGTTCCTCCTCGCCCATCCCCGAGTGGTCGAGACCCGTCTCCGTGGTCCGGGCCAGATGGAACCACTGATCCTGCTCGTAACGCCGCCCCTGAAAGGAGAACGACACCGTGCCGTACGCCACCAAGGGCCCCAGGTCCACACCCCGCAGGCCGGTCTCCTCCGCGAGTTCCCGCGCGGCGGCCTCCCGCACGTCCTCCCCGGGCTCCAAGCCGCCGCCGGGCGTGAACCACCACGCCTCCCCCGGCGTCGCCGGGTCGGAGCCCAGGAAGAGAAGGATGCGGTCCTGCCCGTCCAGCAGCAGGATCCGCGCCGCCCTGCGCCGTTGTGCCGTCATGGCAGCGCTCCACGCTCCTTCCGTTCGCGTCGGTGGCGCTACCGATCCTGCCACCCGGCGCCGCCGTCCGGGGCGATGTTCGGCAGAGCGGCCCGGGCCGCGACGACCGCGATCAGGAGCTGCGCCCCCGGCTGAGCCGGCGGGCCAGGCCCGCCACCCCGCCCACCGCCGAAGTCACGAGGATCAGCGCCGCGCCCGCAACGGTCGCGAAGGCGGCCGGTTGCAGCGGCCCGGGCGCACCGGCCTTCGGTCCGGGAAGCCCGTCGAAGGCCGCGGTCCGGCCGAGGTCGCCCGTCCTGCCGAACGGCATCAGGGTGGCCTCGACCCTGGCCTCCACCGCGCCGGCCGGGACGGTCCCGCCGTCGACCTCCAGGTGGGTGCGGGAGTCGAGCGAGCCCAGCCGGTTGTCGCCGAGCAGGAACAGCCGCCCCGGCGGCACCGTGACGCTGAACGAGGAGCCTTGCGGGCCCTGCACCGCGAGGTACGGCTCCTCCACCAGCTGTCCGTCGACCGTCAGCCGGTGGTCGTTGCCGGTAACCGCGACGGTGTCCCCGCCGACCGCGACCACGCGCTTGACCATGAGCTCGCCACCCCAGTCCTGGTCCCGGAAGACCACCACGTCCCCCCGGCCGACGGCCCCGCCGCCGATCTTCCGGGCGAGCACGGTGTCCCCGATCCGAAGCGTGGGGGACATCGAGGCGGTCGGGATGCTGTACGGCCGGTAGTCGATCGCGATCAAGGCGAAGCCGCCGATCATCAGCACCAGCCCGAGCGCGAGCGCGACGCCCTGCAGCACCGCCGCGGGCCGGCGGCCCGGACGGGCGGGCGAAGCCGGGTGGTCGGCCGTCTGCTCAACGACACCGCTCATCGAAACCGTCCACCTCTGGCCGACCGGAGAACACCAATGGCACGCCGGGGGCACCGGCAGAAAAGCCGACGGGCCGTGGCACGTCCGAGCAGATTACTCGTCGGTACCACGGCCCGCGCAAGGGCTGAGGAGAACCCGGTGGAGCTCAGGAGTCCTTCCGGCCGTCCCTCCGCTCCCGCACCCGACGCACCAGCGGAAGCAGCGCGACCGCGCCCACCGCGCCGGCCACGGGAGGCGCCAGAGGCGCGGCCGCCGCCAGGCCCTTCTGGTCGAAGGTGTTCGGCACCGAGAGCGTCGACCAGTGACCGACCGGCCAGGCCACGACGAAGGCCCGCCCGATCACGTTGCCCACCGGAACGGTGCCGCCACCCGGCTGGTCCATGTGGAAGCGGGAGTCCAGCGAGTCGGCACGGTGGTCGCCCATCACCCAGATCCGGCCGTTGGGCACCTTCACCGGGTCGAACGGGTGGTCACCGCAGGGGGTGTTGCCCTGGTAGACGTACGGCTCGTTGAGCGCGACGCCGTTGACCTTCACCGGCCCGGTGCCCTGGCACTCGACGGTGTCCCCGCCGACCGCGATGACCCGCTTGATCAGGTCCTTCTCGTTGGCCGACGGCATCAGACCGACGAAGCTGAGCACGTCCTGGACGCCCCGGACGAAGGAGTTGCTGCTCTGCGGGGTCGGCTCGTCGTTCAGCCAGCCGCCCGGGTCGTGGAACACCACGACCTCACCACGCTCGGGCTCCGCGCCGAACCAGGGGGTCAGCTTGTCCACCAGGACACGGTCACCGACCTGCAACGTGTTCTGCATCGACTCCGACGGAATGGAGAAGGCCTGAACGAAGAAGGTCTTGATCACTAGCGCCAGGACCAGCGCGATGCCGACCAGGATCGGCAGTTCCTTCCAGAAGGAACGCTGCTTGCGCTGCTTGCCGGGGGCCTGCGACTCCGACTGGTCCGCCGACTCGGCGTCGGGCCGGTGGGACTCCGAAGAGCCCCCGGTGGGGCCCTCCGTCCCGTCGCCATGCTCGTCGGCGGTCTGGGCCGCCGCGTCCTCGACCGAGGCCGAGGATGCACCGGACTCAGCGGACCGGGCCGCTCGACCGCCAGAACCCTCGGGCTCGCCGGCACCTGAGCGGGCGCCGATCACCACATCCCCCACAACGTCTCCTCCCTGCTGTGCGGACGCCCGAGCGCCCGCGCTCACAGTGCCGCACAGCGGGCACCACGCTCACCACGACCATGGACGCTTCGGGACTGCCCATCACGGGCTCCCCTGACACCAGCACAGCCTCGACGCACGACCGGGACCTCCCGGCCGCACCTGCACTTCTCTATCACTCCAAGGCATCCGGCTCGCGGTCCCACGCGCGCGGCCCGGCCGCGAGACGCCCGGCCCGGCTCACTCGGGCGGCCGCCCTGACCGGCGAACGACGGCCGGAAAGATGCCCAACACACCCATAACGAGCGGAGGTTCCATCGGAACCGGCCCAACGCCCACGGATTCCGGCGCAGTTCCGCGCGCCTGCGGAGCCCGCGCCAACGAGGAGAGTGAACTCGGCACGTCAAGTTGATGGAGGCGGTCCAGCGGCCAGGCGTTCATGAAGGCCCGGCCGACCACACCGCTCAGCGGGATGGTCCCCTGCCCCGGGTTCCCCATGTGGAAGCGGGAGTCGGCGGACACGTCCCGGTGGTCGCCCATGACCCAGAGCCGACCCTGCGGCACCTGCACCTTGAAGGGCTGCCGGGACGGCGGGTTGGCGGGCGCGAGGTACGGCTCGTCCACCGGCGTGCCGTTGACGCTCAACCGCCCCTGCGCGTCGCAGCACTCCACGGTGTCCCCGCCGACGCCGATGACCCGTTTGATCAAGTCCTGCTCGCTGTCCGACGGCAGCAGCCCGACGAAGGTGAGGACCTGCTTGGCCGCCCCCAGCACCGGACCGTCGTCGGACGGCTTGTGGTCGCTCTCCAGCCAGCCGCCCGGATCCTTGAACACCACCACGTCGCCGCGCTGCGGCTCGCTGCCGAACCAGGGGGTCAGCTTGTCCACCAGCACCCGGTCCCCCACCTGGATGGTCTGCTCCATCGAGCCGGAGGGGATCACGAACACCTGGAGCAGGAAGGTCTTCATCACCAGCGCGACCAGCAACGCCACCACGATGATCAGCGGGAACTCCCGCAGCAGCGACCGCTTGCGCCGCCGGGCCGCGCGTCGGGCGCTGCGGCGGCGATCGGCCCGGCCCCGGACGGGCAGCACCACGGTCGGGCCCGCACCCCCGGGGGAGGCGCCTCCTGGCCCGGCACCGTCAGATCCGGCACTCACGGATCCGGCACTCGCCGATCCGGCATCCGCGGGTCCGGCACCTGCTGATCCGGCGCCGACCGGTCCGCCGGCATCCGGCTCCGGGCCCGGGCGGTCCGCCAGCCGGTCCCTGCCTCTGCTACCCCTGCTCCCCATGACCGCCCGTTCCCGCAGTCGCGGCGAAGGCCGCGGGCCGGTCCAGGCCGGTCAAGCGCGAGAACGGGTAGACCACCCAGTCCGCCCGGCCGATCACCCTGCTCTCGGGCACGAAGCCGCCACCGGGCTCGCCGAGGTGGTCGCGCGAGTCACGGGAGGCGCTGCGGTGGTCCCCCAACACCCAGAGCTTGCCGGTCGGCACCACCACGTCGAAGGCCACGCTCGACGGCTGGTCCCCCGGGGCCAGGTAGGAGGACTCGTCGATCGGCACCCCGTTGACGGTGATCGGCCCGCCCGGGCCGGTGCTGGTCACCCGGTCCCCGCCGACGCCGATCACCCGTTTGACGTAGACCGTGTTCCCGGCCGGGGCCAGCCCGAGGTCCCGGCCGAGCGAGCTCAGCCCGTCCCGGAAGCCGGTCGGCCCGCCCGACTCCGGAAGGAAGGAGCCCGTCCCGTCGAAGACCACGACGTCGCCCCGCTGGGGGTGGCCGCCGAAGGCGTAGGCGAGTTGGTTCGCGATCAGCCGGTCGCCCGGACGCAGGGTCTCCTCCATCGACCCGGACGGCACCGAGAACGGGCGCGCGACGAAGGCGTTCACCAGCAGCAGGGCCAGCAGGCAGATCCCCACGAGCAGCAACAGGTCCCGCGAGCGCGAGTGGCCCGGCTCCTCGTCCCCCGGTGCGCTCTCATCCCCCCGTGCGTTCTCACCCTCTGGCGCGCTCTCACCCTCTGGCGCGTTCTCGTCCTTGGACGCGACCTCGCCCTCCGGCGCACCCCCAGCGTCCGCCCGTGGATCCCCACCGGGGCCGGCCCCCTCCCCACCGGGCCCCGGGACGACCCCGGAAACGACCGCGGACCGCGACAGCGAGTCCGCACCGGTGGGTGCGGGACTGCCGTCGCGGTCCGCGGGTGGTTCATGCGTGCTCATCGGGGGCTGAGCTTACCGTGCGGTGGCCCGGCCCCTCGGAGCGATCCGATCCCCCGGCGAGGCCGGGGGACGGTGGATCAGCGGTCGCGCTTCTCCTTGATCTTCGCGGCCTTGCCGCGGAGGTCACGCAGGTAGTACAGCTTGGCGCGGCGAACCGCACCGCGGGTCACGACCTCGATCTTCTCGACGACCGGGGTGTGCACCGGGAAGGTGCGCTCCACGCCGACGTTGAAGCTGACCTTGCGAACGGTGAAGGTCTCACCGACGCCGGCGCCGTGGCGGCGGATGACGACGCCCTGGAAGACCTGGACACGGGAGCGGTTGCCCTCGATGACCCGGACGTGAACCTTCAGGGTGTCACCGGCGCGGAAGGCCGGAATGTCGCTACGCAGCGAGGCCGCGTCGACAGCAGCGAGCTTGTTGCTCATGTTGCTCTCCATCGCAGGCGCCACGGGCCGCCCACGGAAGTTCGTCACAATGGGGTTTGCTGCGGGCCGCATCGGCTGACGACGATCCCCCCGTGGCGAGGGCGCCGGTCCACGTGGCCCCTACGAAGGGGGCCCAGCGACAGACAACAGCGGCCTATTCTTCCACACCAACGGCCACGGACCGAAATCGGCCGAGCTCCTCGTCCCAGGCCAGGCCGAGGATGCTGAGCGCCTCCCGGTCCTTCTTGTCGAAGGCGCCGTAGCGCCAGCGCTCGACCAGGTCGGTGCGGTTCGCCAGGGTCCGGGCGAAGGCCTGTTCCCGCCGCCAGCGGGCGATCCGGCCGTGGTTTCCGCTGAGCAGCACGTCCGGCACGGTCCGGCCGCGCCACTCGGCGGGCTTGGTGTAGACCGGGCCCTCCAGCAGGTCGGCCATCGCGCCGGGCGCGAAGGAGTCGTCCCGGTGGGACTCGGCGTTGCCGAGCACCCCGGGCAGCAGCCGGGCGATCGCCTCGACCATCACCAGCACGGCGACCTCGCCGCCGGCCAGCACGTAATCGCCGATCGAGGCCTCGACCACCGGCATCCGGGTGGCCGCCTCCTCGATGACCCGCCGGTCGATGCCCTCGTACCGGGCGGGGGTGAACGCCAGCCAGGGGCGGCTCGCCAGCTCCTGGGCGAGTTCCTGCGTGAACGGCCGCCCGCTGGGGGTGGGCACGACGAGCGTCGGCAGCTGGCCCTCGGGCCCGCCGGCGACCACCGCGTCCAGCGCCTCGCCCCACGGCTCGGGCTTCATCACCATGCCGGGGCCGCCGCCGTACGGGCTGTCGTCCACCGTCCGGTGCACGTCGTGGGTCCACTCGCGCAGGTCGTGGACGTGCACGTCCAGCTGGCCGCGGGAGCGGGCCTTGCCGACCAGCGAGATGTTCAGCGGTTCCAGGTACTCGGGGAAGATCGAGACGACGTCGATCCGCATCCCGTTCTGGACCTGCGCGACGCCCTCCTCCACCGTCACTTCGACCCCTCCGCGCCCTTGGCACCGGCCGCGCCCTCGGCGCCGTCGACAACCTCGGCGCCCTCAGCGCTCTCGGTGTCCTCGGCGTCCTCGCCCTCGGCGGAAGCGCCACGGGCGACCTCGGCCTGTTCGGGTTCGATCAGGCCGACCGGCGGGGTGATCACGGCGCGCTGGTTCTCCAGGTCGATGGTCGGCACGATCTGGCGGACGAAGGGCACCAGCACCTCCGTCCCGTCGGCCTTCTCCACCGTGAGCAGGTCCTGGTACGGCAGGTGGACGACCTCGGTCAGCTCGCCGACGAGGGTGCCGTCGAGCAGCACCACGTCCAGGCCGATCAGCTGGTGGTCGTAGTACTCCTCCGGGTCCTCGGGGCTCTCCTCCGGGTCGACCTCGGAGATGAGCAGCGTGCCCCGCAGCGCCTCCGCCGCGTTGCGGTCCTTGACGCCGACGAAGCGCAGCAGCAGCCGGCCGCTGTGCACCTTGCCGGACTCGATGGTCAGCGGTCCCACCGACGCGGGGTCGGTGAACAGGACGGCACCGGGGCCGAGCCGGAGCTCCGGCTCGTCGGTGCGGACCTCGACGCTGACGTCCCCCCTGATGCCGTGGGCGCGGCCGATCTTGCCGACGACGAGCTGCACGGTGATCGTTCTCCTGGAGTTCCTAGAGCGGGACGGAATGCGGAAAGCGCGAGAAACGCGAAAAGGCCGACCGGGACGACATGCGTCCCGGTCGGCCTCACAAGCCCTGACGGCTGAACGAGCAGCTGTGTCAGCGAATGTTGTCCACGTCGACCAGGTCGACCCGGACGTTGTGACCGCCGAGGGCGCCGACGACGGTGCGCAGTGCGCGCGCCGTGCGGCCACCCCGGCCGATCACCTTGCCGAGGTCATCGGGGTGCACTCGCACCTCGATGGTGTTGCCCCGACGCAGGTTGCGCGAGCGCACCTGCACGTCGTCGGGGTGCTCGACGATGCCCTTCACCAAGTGGTCGAGGGCGTCCTCGATCACGCTCAGGCCTCGGCGGCGGCGTCGGCCTCAGCCTCGACCTTGTCCGACTTCTTGGCCTTCGGGGTGATGGCAACACCGGTGGTGGCGTCCTCGAAGCCGGCGACGGCCTTCGCGAACAGGTGCGAGAAGTCCTCGACCTTGGGCTCGGCAACCAGCAGCGGCGCCGGGGCCGGGAGGCCCTTGAACTTCTGCCAGTCGCCGGTCAGCTTGAGGATGGCGAGCACCGGCTCGGTCGGCTGGGCGCCGACGGACAGCCAGTACTGGGCGCGGTCGGTGTCGACCTCGATCTTCGAGGGGTTGTAGGTCGGCTGGTAGATGCCGATCTCCTCGATCGCGCGGCCGTCACGCTTGGTGCGCGAGTCGGCGACGACGATGCGGTAGTGCGGGGAGCGAATCTTGCCGAGACGCTTGAGCTTGATCTTGACTGCCACGGGAGTGGATTCTCCTGGTGTTGACGTGGGTGAGCGGCCGCGCCGTCGCGTGGGGTTGCGCCGTGGGCCGTTCAAGGGACACGCCAGCCGTAGGAGAGAGGGGTCCTGCTCGGCTGCCGAGTACTCAGCTGTCCATTCTGCCATACCGGCGCGAACCGCCTTCGCTCGGCCATCCGCAGGACGCATCCCGGCTGCTTCTCAGCCGTACCCCGGCGCCGCGCGCCCGGCTGTCCGCGGGCCGCGCGAGACCCTCCGGGGGGCCGCCCCCCGACTGCCTCCGCAGGCCCGTTCACAAGGCGCGACCGGGAGCCCTCGCTCCCGGTCCGCCCACGAACTCACCGATGTACCGCTCGTTCCGGCCGGATCCGCTGCCCGCACAGCCGTCCGCCGGCCTTCCCCGTCTTCTGGTGTTCTGGCCTAGCCGATCTCTCGGTCCAACCGATCTCCCGGCCTGACCGATCTCCCGGTCTGACCGATCTCCGGGTCCAACCGATCTCCCGGCCCAACGGTCTTCCGGTTCAGCGATCTCCCGGTCCAGCAGTCCTCCGCCGCACCGGTCGCCCGGCAGGACGGTCTTCCGCCACCCCGGTCATCCGACGCGCCGGTCGTCCGATCCGACGACCGCCCGGTCCTCCGGTGTCCCGGTGGACCGATCGGTCACGAGATCTTGAACGGCTGCTGGCACGCGCCGCAGACGATGGACGCCTGGGCGAGCACCGACGGCACGACCCGGACGTTCCGTCCGCAGCCGCACACCGCCTTGACCCGGACGCCGCCCCCGGAGGAACCGTGCCGGGCGGCCGGGCCGCGGAAGGCCCGCGTCGTACCGTCGCCGGCCACCGCCTCCTGGTGCGCGCCGAGGGCGCGGTCCAGTCGCTCGATGGTCTCCGCGTAGCGCTCCTGGGTCTCCTTGAGCATGGTCACCTGGGAGAAGCCGCTGCTCGCGTGCGGTTCGACCGGGTGCGCCAGGCCGAGCTCGGAGGCGAGCAGCAGGAAGCGCCGGTTGTGGTAGCGGCCGGCTCGCGAGGTGTCCCGGATGTCCCGGGCCGCGGCCAGACCGTGGGCAGCCTCGTGGAGGAGCCGCTCGAAACCGAGCCGGGTGCCACAGGCCGAGGAGGATTCGCCGATCAGGGCCTCGGGCGAGGCCAGGTCGGGGAGGTCCTGGTGGTGGGCCTGGATGTCACTCCAGGCGGCGGCCAGTTCGGCCGCGAGGACGAGGGGCTGTGTCGTGCTCACGCTAGACCAACGATGGAGTGCGAGCCGATGTTCCGCATGTTCTCGTTCTTCGGGAATTCCCAGGGAACTCCCAGGAATGCATGGTCGCGCGCGAATTGCGCGTTCCGGATCTGATGCAAGACCAACCCCCTGCCGGTTTCGGCCCGCCGCAGCTCGGCGGGCCTCGTGAATTCCGCCCGGGGGCGGGCTGTCGCCCCCTGGACGTACGGCCCGTGGACCCGTCGAGTTGACAGGGCCACGGGCCGTACACCGTACCGCTATTGCGTTAATACCGGCAGTTGACCGGCCAGTAGGGATGTCCGCGGTCGGGGCGCCTCTCGGACAGTTACCGGATTCTTACTCATCCGCATTCCGGGCAAATGTCGCCGCCAACGGTCATTACCTGCTGGTAACAGGCATCAGTACGCGCGGGCGACGATCGCGATATTGCCGTCCTGGTCGTCCGCCAGCGGCACCGAGCCGTCGGCCGCGACAATGCAGCGCACCGAAACGCCCTGCTCGGCGAGCTTGGCCTCGCCCTCCGGACCGAGGTCGGCCCAGGAGATCCGGCCCCAGCCGGTCGCGGCGGCCTCGGCGGCCTCCTCGATGGTCTTGACGTCGACGGTACGGGCCTCGCGGCGCTCGCGGGACTGGCGCAGCAGCAGCGCCTGGTCCTCCTCCAGGATGCCCGGGACCAGCGCGGCCAGGGAGTCGATGGAGACGGGCTCCTTGCCGCCGGGGATCCGGCGGGCCAGCATCGCGGTGCCGTTCTCGAGGTCGCGCGGGCCGACCTCGATGCGCAGCGGCACGCCCTTGAGCTCCCAGTCCACCGCGCGGCGGCCGAACGGGGTGTCGGTGCGGTCGTCGACGACCACCCGGACACCGGCGGCCTCCAGCGTGGCGCCGATCTCGCGCACCTTGGCGATGACCGCGTCGTCGCCCTTGATGGCGAGCACGACGGCCTGGACGGCGGCCAGTCGCGGGGGCACCCGCAGGCCGTTGTCGTCGCCGTGGGACATGATCAGGCCGCCGACCATGCGGGTCGAGACGCCCCAGGAGGTCTGCCAGACGTACTCGCGCTCGGCGCCCTGGAGCTGGTAGGTCGTGTTGAACGCCTTGGCGAAGTTCTGGCCCAGCTCGTGGCTGGTGCCCATCTGCAGCGCCTTGCCGTCGCCCATCATGCCCTCCAGGGTGAGGGTGTTGATGGCGCCGGCGAACCGCTCCTTGGCGGTCTTGCGGCCGAGCACGACGTCGATGCCGAGCACGTTCGTCATGAAGTCGCCGTAGACCTGGGTGTGGATCATCGACGCGTACGCGCGGGCGTCCTCGTAGGTGGCGTGGGCGGTGTGGCCCTCCTGCCAGAGGAACTCGGTGGTGCGCAGGAAGACGCGCGGGCGCAGCTCCCAACGGACCACGTTGGCCCACTGGTTGATCAGCAGGGGCAGGTCGCGGTGGCTCTGCACCCACTTCGAGAAGTACTCGTTGATGATCGTCTCGGAGGTGGGCCGGACGACGACCGGCTCGTCGAGCTGCTTGCCGCCGCCGTGGGTGACCACCGCGAGCTCGGGTGCGAAGCCCTCGACGTGCTCGGCCTCCCTGGTCAGGTAGGACTGCGGGATGAACATCGGGAAGTAGGCGTTCTGCGCGCCGGCCTTCTTGATCCGCGCGTCCATCTCCTGCTGCATCCGCTCCCACAGGCCGTAGCCGTACGGTCGGATGACCATGGTGCCGCGCACCGGACCGTTGTCGGCCAGCTCGGCCTTGTTGATGAGGTCCTGGTACCAGCGCGGGAAGTCTTCCGCCTGAGGGGTGAGAACGGGTGCCTTAGCCATGGCCCGAATGGTACGGGGCGCGGCCCCCTGACTTCGAATCGATAACACGCCGGCGGCCGCCGGACGGACGACCACCGCACCCGCCGGACGGACGACCGCGCACCCGCCGGCAGCAGACGGCGGCACCCGCCGACCGCAGGGGGCGCACGACCGCGACACGCGCGCACCACCCTGCACCCCTCTGGACGCCGGGCCCGACCCGCTGTTCGCTGGAGTGGGGCGGGACTTTGGGGGAGCCGTAGCAGCACACCGAAGGACCGGATGGGAGGCCGCGATGGCTTCAGCTCGGACGACCGGCACGACCGTACGACCGACAGGCGCACGACCGCACCACCCGCAGGCCGGGGCGGCGCGGCCCGCGCGGGCGCGCGACTGGGCGGAGATCCAGGAGCGCATGCTGGTGCCGCTCTACGAGGCGGTCCACGACCGGCTGGAGGTCGGCCCGGCGACCAGCGTGCTGGGCCTGGGCTGCCGGTCCGGACTGGCGCTGCTGCTCGCCGCCGGGCGCGGTGCCCAGGTCACCGGCCAGGAGCCGCGGGACGAGCTGCGCGAGCTGGCCCGCGGCCGCCGGCTGCGGGTGTGCGCGGGGGCCCGGCCGACCGCGGCCGTCCCCCGCTCGGCCCATTCGCTGGTGACGGTCTTCGAGCAGTTGCCCGGTTGCGCCGAGCCGGGTCCGGTGGTCGTCGAGGCCGCCCGGCTGACCCTCCCGGGCGGGCACGTGGTGCTGGCCGCCTGGGGCCCTCCGGAGCGCTGCCAGAGCGCCCCGGTGCTGGACGTGGCGCGTCGGCGGGCGGGCCGGACCACCGCGCGCGACCCGTTCGAGCTGAGCACGCCCGGCACGCTGGAGGACCTGCTCGCCCCGGCCGGCCTGCGCCCGGCCGGCAGCGGGCGGGTGAGCTGCCCGTTCGCCTACGCGGACCTGGACAGCGCGGTGCGCGGCCTGCTCTCCACCGGTCTTTTCGAGGCGGCCGAGGAGTTCTCCGGCGCGTCGCTGGTCGCCAAGGAGCTGGAGGAGGCGCTGCAGCCGTACCTGCGCGCGGACGGCTCGGTCCGGATGGAGAACGTCTTCCGCTACCTGGTCGCCGAACGGCCCCGGTAGCGGCGGCCGACCGGCCCCGACGGCGCGGGGAACGGGGCCACGGCGACGCCCGGACGAGCCCCCGGCGGCACCGGGAACGAGACCCCCGGCAGCAATCGGACGGCCCCGGGCGACAACAGATCCGACAGCGACGAAACCGGGGGCGCCCGCCCGCACGGCGAGCGCCCCCGGCCCGCCGGTTCACGCCTGGTCGAGCGACTTCCCGTCGGACCCGGAACCCTTCCGCGGCACCCCGGCCGCCCGGTACGCCTGCTCCTCGTCCAGCGTCTCCGCCTCCAGCAGCGCCGCCGCCAGCGCGTCCAGCCGGGCCCGCTCCTCGGTCAGCAGCCGTACCGCGTGCTCGTAGCACTCGGCGACGATCCGCCGGGCCTCCTCGTCCACCGCGTCCAGGGTGGTCGGCGCGGCGGAGAGCCCGTAGGCGCCCTGCGGGTCGGCGGGCACCGCGGTCAACCGGCCGACCCGCTCGCTCATCCCCCACCGGCCGGCCATCCCGCGGGCGATGTTGGTGACCTGCTCCAGGTCGCTCTCCGCTCCGGTGGTGATCACCCCGTAGACCACCTGCTCGGCCGCCATCCCGCCGAGCGCGCCGATGATCCGGCCGCGCAGGTAGGGCTCGGTGTACGAGTAGCGGTCGTTCTCCGGGGTGGACAGGGTGACGCCGAGCGCCCGGCCGCGCGGCACGATGGTGATCTTGCGGACGGGGTCGGCGCCGGGCTGCAGCATGCCCAGCAGCGCGTGCCCGCTCTCGTGGTAGGCCGTGCGCTCGCGCTCCTCCTGCGGCATCACCAGCGGCCGGACGGCGCCGAGCTGGACCTTCTCCAGGGCGTCCGAGAGGTCCCGCTCGTTCACCGCGTCCTGCTTGCGCTTGACGGCCAGCAGGGCGGCCTCGTTGACAAGGTTGGCGAGTTCGGCGCCGGTCATCCCGGGGGTGACCTTGGCCAGCCGGGTGAGGTCGGCGTCGCCGGCCAGCGGGACGGTCCGGGTGTGGATGCGCAGGATGGCGGCGCGGCCGTCCCGGTCGGGCGGGCTGACGGTGATCCGCCGGTCGAACCGGCCGGGGCGCAGCAGCGCCGGGTCGAGCACGTCCGCGCGGTTGGTCGCGGCGATCACGATGACGCCCTCGGAGCCGGTGAAGCCGTCCATCTCGGTGAGGATCTGGTTGAGCGTCTGCTCGCGCTCGTCGTGCCCGCCCATGCCGCCGCCCGCGCCGCGCTGGCGGCCGATGGTGTCGATCTCGTCGATGAAGATGATCGCCGGGGCGACCTTGCGGGCCTCGGCGAACAGTTCACGGACCCGGCTGGCGCCGACGCCGACGATCATCTCGATGAACTCGGAGGCGGAGGCGGAGAAGAACGGCACGTCCGCCTCGCCGGCGACGGCCCGGGCGAGCAGGGTCTTGCCCGTCCCGGGCGGGCCGCTCAGCAGCACGCCGCGCGGCATCTTGGCGCCGAGCCTGCGGTACTGCTGCGGGTTCTTCAGGAAGTCGACCACCTCGGTGAGTTCGGCCTCGACCTCGTCGATGCCGGCCACGTCGGCGAAGGTGGTGCGCTTGCCCTGGTCGGCGGTGACCGGCTTGGGCGGGGCCTTGCGGCCGAGCGCGCCGGCGCCCAGCCCGCCGGCCATCCGGCGGGCGAGCAGCACCCAGATCAGGATCAGCAGCACCATGGGGGCCAGCGAGATCAGCAGGTTGGCGAGGAAGCTGCGCTGCTGGACCACCGGGGAGGTGGCGGTGACCTCGACGCCCTGCTGCTGCAGCGTGGTCCACAGGTTGTCGTTGGCGAAGGACGGCCGCTGGGTGGCGAAGTCGGTGTAGTCGCCCTTGCCGCCGTCCGGCTTGGGCTGGGCGCTCTTGAGGGTGCCCTCGATCGCGTCGCCCTTGGAGTAGATCTTGGTGATGTTGCCCTTGTTCAGCTGGTTGTTGAACTCGGTGTAGGAGATCGTGGTGGCGCCGGCGTTGCCGAAGTAGGACAGCAGCAGGTCGGAGATCAGGAACACCACGAGCGCGGTGAGGGCGAGCCCCATCCAGCCGCCGGGCATCCGGCGGCGGGGCGGCGGCGGGGGCGGGGCGCCCTCGGACCGCCAGGGCTGGTCGGGGGTCTGGCGCGGCGGCACGGGTTCGGTCACCCATCGGACGATACGGACGCGGGCTCGGGCGAGCCACCCGAAACGCCGCGCCGAGCACGCCCCTGACCAGCCGCGACGGGGCCCCGCCAGTGCCTGATCCCCGCCGCCCCGTCAGTGCCTGCGCCCGGATCCCCGCCCGTGACTCAGAGGCCTCGGCGCCCCGCCCGTGGCTACGCCTCGGCGCCCGGCCACTCCTCGGCGGTCAGCGCGAACCGCTCGTGGTCCCGCCAGTCGCCCTGGAGGAACAGCATCCGGGGGGTGAAGCCCTCGTGCCGGAAGCCCAGCCGCTTGGCCATCGCCACCGACCGCTCGTTGTCCGGCTGCACGTTGATCTCCAGCCGGTGCAGGCCCAGCCCGCCGGCCGGCTGCGGGGCGAAGCAGCGGTCCAGGACCAGCCGCAGCCCCTCCGTCATCCGCCCGGTGCCGGCGAACGGCAGGTACGCGTCGTAGCCCAGCGCGCCGTTGCAGAACCGGCCCATCACGATGTTGGCGACATTCACCTTGCCGACCAGCCCGCCGGTCTCCCGGTCGACGATCAGAAAGGTGCGCAGGCCCGGCCCCTGGCGGTCCAGCAGTTCGGCCAGGCCGTCCGGCTCGACCGGGTTCCACCGCCCGATGTGGTCGGCGGACCGTCGGACCGCCTCGGCGTACACGTCCTTGTCCTCGGCCCGCGGGGCCCTGATCGTCACTCGCACACCACCATCATCGGGCATGCGAGCGGGGGGGGGCCCCGGGCCGCGCGCGCCGCGGGGGGGCCCCCGCTGCGGGGCGGGCGGCCGGCGGCGCGCGGACCACTTCTGCGGGGGGGGGGGGGCGGC
>NZ_JBHWIO010000022.1:22808-51630 GCF_042732075.1 Kitasatospora sp. NPDC059812 | reverse complement strand
CCCGGACCAGGTCTTGGCCCGGGCCCGGGGGGCCCCTCTCCCACACCCCCACCCCCCCATCCTGGGCCTGGGGCGGCCCCCGCGGCCCGCACCCCCCCGGCGGGGGGGCCGCTCGAACGACGGACCGGTCTACAGCAGGTCCTTGAACTCCTTGGGCAGCTCGAAGTCGGCCGGGCCCTTGCCCGCGCCGAGGCCGAACGCGCCGCCGCCGGCCGGGTCCTGGTCGCCGCCCGGGCCGAGCGCGCGGCGCTGGGCGGCCGCGGCCTCCTCCTGCGCCCGCTTGAGCGGGTTGCCGCTCTTGCGCTTGCCCTTGGCCTGCGGGGCCTTCTTGCCGGACTTCTTGGCGCCGCCGCCCATGCCCGGGATCCCCGGCATACCGGGCACGCCCTTGCCGGAGGCCATCGCGGACATCATCTTGCGGGCGTCGAAGAACCGCTCGACCAGGTTCTTCACCTCGCCGACCTGGACACCCGAGCCCTTGGCGATGCGGGCCCGGCGGGAGCCGTTGATCAGCTCCGGCTCGGCGCGCTCGGCCGGGGTCATCGACTTGATGATCGCGCCGACCCGGTTGACGTCCTTGTCGTCGATGTTGTTGATCTGGTCGCGGATCTGACCCATCCCGGGCAGCATCCCCAGCAGCTTGGAGATCGAGCCCATCTTCTGGACCTGCTCCAGCTGCGACAGGAAGTCGTCCAGGGTGAACGCCTTCGGACCGCCGCGCAGCTTGGCGGCGATCTTCTCGGCCTCCTCCTGCGAGAAGGTCTGCTCGGCCTTCTCGATCAGCGAGAGGACGTCACCCATGCCGAGGATGCGCGAGGCCATCCGGTCGGGGTGGAAGGCGTCGAAGTCGTCGACCTTCTCGCCGTTGGAGGCGAACATGATCTGCCGGCCGGTGACGTGCGCGACCGACAGGGCGGCACCGCCGCGGGCGTCGCCGTCGAGCTTGGAGAGCACGACACCGGTGAAGTCGACGCCGTCGAGGAAGGCCTGCGCGGTGGTGACCGCGTCCTGGCCGATCATCGCGTCGACGACGAACAGGACCTCGTCCGGGTTGACCGCGGCGCGGATGTCCGCGGCCTGCTGCATCAGCTCGGCGTCGATGCCCAGGCGTCCGGCGGTGTCGACGACGACGACGTCGTACTGCTTCTGCTTGGCGTACTCGATCGAGTCCTTGGCCACCTGCACCGGGTCGCCGACGCCGTTGCCCGGCTGCGGGCCGTAGAAGGCCACACCGGCGCGTTCGGCGACCACCTGGAGCTGGTTGACGGCGTTGGGCCGCTGGAGGTCGCAGGCGACCAGCAGCGGGGTGTGCTTCTGGCTCTTCAGCCAGTGGCCGAGCTTGCCCGCGAGGGTGGTCTTACCGGCACCCTGCAGACCGGCGAGCATGATCACCGTCGGGCCGTTCTTGGCGAACCGGACCCGGCGGGTCTCGCCGCCGAGGATCGCGATGAGCTCCTCGTTGACGATCTTGATGATCTGCTGCGCGGGGTTGAGCGCGCCCGAGACCTCGGCGCCGGCCGCCCGCTCCTTGACCTGCTTGATGAAGGCCCGCACGACCGGCAGCGCGACGTCCGCCTCCAGCAGCGCGATGCGGATCTCGCGGGCGGTGGCCTCGATGTCCGCCTCGCTCAGGCGGCCCTTGCCCCGGAGGTTCTTGAACGTCGCTGCGAGGCGATCGGAAAGAGTGTCGAACACGTCGTCGCGGGTCCTCTGCGGCATCGGTATCAGTACGGTCGTCGCCCACCAGGGTATCCGGCCGCCCCGGGTATGGTCTCCACCCGGGTTGCCACGACCTCGGAACGGGCCTCGGAACAGGCCTTGGAACGGACCTCGGCAGGCGTCGGCGGACCCCGGCGGACCGACCCCCGGCGAGCCCCGAACGGCCGCGGCGCGACTCAGCCCAGCGCCGCCCGGACCGCCGCCGCCACCTCCCCCGCCCGCCCGGCGGCGAGCGGCCGACCCGCCCCGTCGGTCAGGTAGAAGGAGTCGACAGCCTCCGCACCCAGCGTCGAGACGTGCGCCGTCCGCACCCGCACGCCCGCCCCGTCCAGCGCCCGGCCGATCCGGTGCAGCAGCCCCGGGGCGTCGTGCGCGCGGACCTCCAGGACGGTCGCGGTCGCCGAGGCCACCGCGGGCGCCACCGCGACCACCGGCGGCGGGGTGGGGATGCCCCGGCGGCGCGGGGCGGCGGCGTCCCGCTCGGCCAGCCGGCGCGCGACGTCCAGCGAGCCGTCCAGCGCCCGGCGCAGGTCGGCCCGCAGCCGGGCGGCCTCCGGCAGCTCGCCGAACTCGGCGGCCACCCGCCAGGACAGCAGCAGCACCGGGCCGGCGCCGATCGGGTCCAGCTCGCGCAGACCGGCCGAGCGGACGGCCAGCCGGTGCAGCGCGAGCACCCCGGCGACGGTGCCGAGCAGTCCGGGCCGGTCCGGGACGGCCAGGGTCAGCTCGACGCCCATCGGCTCGGCGCCCGGGTCCGCCCCCTCGGACTGCGCCAGCAGCGACAGGGCGGGCCCGCCGGTCCGGGCGGCCTCCACCGCGAGCCGCTCCTGCGCGGCGGTCGGCGCGGCCTCCACGGGCGCGGCGTAGGCGCCAGCCAGCCGGGCGGCGACCCGGGCCGCCAGGCCGTCCACCAGCGAGGCCCGCCAGCCGCTCCACGCGGCCGGGCCGGTGGCCAGCGCGTCCGCCTCGGTGAGCACGTGCAGCAGCTCCAGTTGTGCCGCGGTGCCGACCACCTTGGTGATCGCCTCGACGGTGGCCGGGTCGTCCGGGTCCCGTCGGGTCGCGGTGTCGACCAGGGTCAGGTGGTGGCGGACCAGCACCGCCAGGGTCTCGGTGTCCTCGGGGCCGAAGCCCATCCGGGCGGCGATGTCACGGACGATGACCTCGCCGGCCTCGCTGTGGTCGCCGGGCCAGCCCTTGCCGATGTCGTGCAGCAGCGCGGCGACCAGCAGGAGGTCCGGCCGGGCCACCCGGCGGGTCATCGCCGCGGCCCGCACCGCCGTCTCCACCAGGTGCCGGTCGACCGTCCAGCGGTGCACGGCGTTGCGCTGCGGACGGCAGCGCACCCGCTCCCAGTCCGGCAGCAGCCGGGTGACCAGTCCCTCCGCCTCCAGCGCCTCCCACACCGGGACGGCCGCCTCGCCCGCGCCCAGCAGGGTGACCAGCTGCTCGCGCGCCTCGTCCGGCCAGGGCACCGGCAGCGGGCGGCACTCGGCGGCCAGCCGGCGCACCGTCGCGTACGAGACGGTGAGCCCGTTCTGCGCGGCGGCGGCCGCGGCGCGCAGCGGCAGCACCGGGTCGGCGGCCGGGCGGGCGCCCTGGGCGAGCACCGCCTCCCCGTCCTGCTCGACCACGCCCTCGGCGAGCGGTCGGCGCGCGACCGTGCCCCGGGCCACCGCGCCCGCGCCGCGCCCGGCGCCGGTGAACGGGAAGGCCAGCCGGGCGGCCCGGCGGCTCCGGCCGGACCGGGCGGCGAGCACCCGGTCCACCGCCCGCCAGGTGACGTCACTCGCGTAGGCGATGGTGCGGGCGGCCTCGTAGACCTGGCGCAGCAGGGTGTCGGCGTCCAGCACGCCGAGCCGTTCGGCGACCTGGTCCTGGTCCTGGAGGCCGAGCCGCTCGGTGGCCCGGCCGGTGGCCAGGTGCAGCGCGTCGCGGACGTCGGCGAGCCGCAGCGCGGCGGCATCCAGGCCGTCCCGGGGGGCGTCGGCGAGCCAGGTCGCGGCGACGGCGTTGAGCGCGACGGCGTCGCGCAGGCCGCCGCGGGCCTCCTTGAGGTCGGGCTCCAGCAGGAACGACAGCTCGCCGTGCCGCTCGGCCCGCTCCCGCCCGAGGTCGCGCAGCTCCGGCAGGCGCGCGGGGGCGCTCGCGCGCCAGTCGGTGAGCACGGCGGAGCGCAGGGCGGCGGTGAGCGCCTGGTCCCCGGCGAGGTGGCGGGCGTCCAGCAGGCCGAGCTGGGCCTTGAGGTCGGCGGCGGCGACGGACCGGGCCTCGGCGACGGTGCGCACCGAGTGGTCGAGCGCGGCGCCCGCGTCCCAGACCGGGTACCAGATCCGCTCGGGCAGGTCGGAGTCGAGCCGGCCGTCGTACAGCAGCAGGACGTCGAGGTCGCTGCGCGGGGACAGCTCGCCGCGCCCGTAGCCGCCGACCGCGACCAGCGCGACGCCGGGCGGGCCGCCGGCGGCCGCGAGCAGACCGGCCAGCCAGTCGTCGGTGAGCCGGGCGAGAGCCGCGCGGCGGGGCCGCCCGGCCGGGCCGGGGCCGGCGAGCAGCGCGGCCCGGGCGGCGCCGTAGTCGGGAGGGCTGGTCTCGGTGGTCATGGCGTGGTCCCGTCCGTCGTGCGGTTGAGCGGGCGGCGCCGGACGGCCTGCGGGCGGCCGCGGGGAGGTCCGCGGGCGGCCTGCGGGCGGCCTGCGGGCGGCCCGGCGCCGATGCGCCGTCGGCGGACCCGCGACCCCTCGGGGGCGGCGGGCCCGCCTGCGGCGCGTCCTACGGTTCAGGGCCCTCGACGAAGGGCCCTCGGCGAAGGTCTCTCGGCGAAGGGCCCTCAGAGGGCGTCCGGCCCGCGCTCGCCGGTGCGGACCCGGACGGCGGTGTCGACCGGGACGCTCCAGACCTTGCCGTCGCCGATCTTGCCGGTCCGGGCGGCCTTCACCAGGACCTCGATCAGCTCGTCGGCGTCCTCGTCCTCGACCAGCACCTCGATTCTGACCTTGGGGACCAGGTCCACGGTGTACTCGGCGCCCCGGTAGACCTCGGTGTGGCCGCGCTGACGGCCGTAGCCGCTGGCCTCGGTGACGGTCAGGCCGTGCACCCCGAAGGCCTGTAGGGCGGCCTTCACCTCGTCCAGGCGGTACGGCTTGATCACGGCGGTGATGAGCTTCATCGGGCGTCGACCTCGGTCTTCTCGGCGGGCTCGGCGGTGGTCTTGTCGGCGGCCTTCCCAGCGGCCTTGGCGGCGGTCTTCCCGGTGGCGGGCTTCTCCGCGGACCTCGCGGCCGCCGCGGCACCGACCAGGCCCGGCAGGGCCCGCGCCAGGCCCGCGCCCACCGCGCTGAAATCGTAGGCGGACTCGGCGTGTTCGGCCTGGTCGATGCCGGCCACCTCGACCTCCTCGGCGACCCGGAAGCCGACCGTCCTGTCGATCGCCTTCGCCAGCAGCCAGGAGAGGACAAAGGAGTACGCCGCGACCACGGCCACGCCCATCGCCTGCTTGCCGAGCTGCGCCGGCCCGCCGCCGTAGAACAGGCCCTTGGCGGTCTGGCCGACCCCGCCGGTGGCGAACAGGCCGATCAGCAGCGAGCCGATCGCGCCGCCCACCGCGTGCACGCCGACCACGTCGAGCGAGTCGTCGAAGCCGAGGCGGTACTTGAGGCTGACCGCGGCGGCGCAGACCGCGCCGGCGATCAGGCCGATCGCCACCGCGCCCAGCGGGCTGACCGAGCCGCAGGCCGGGGTGATCGCGACCAGGCCGGCCACCGCGCCGGAGGCGGCGCCCAGCGTGGTGAACGCGCCGTGCCTGAGCTTCTCGTAGACCAGCCAGCCGACCAGCGCCGCACCGGTGGCGACCTGGGTGTTGACCATCGCCATCGCGGCGACGCCGTTGGCGGCCAGCGCCGAGCCCGCGTTGAAGCCGAACCAGCCGAACCACAGCAGCCCGGAGCCGAGCATCACCAGCGGCAGGCTGTGCGGGCGCATCGGGTCCTTCTTGAAGCCGACCCGCTTGCCCAGCACCAGGCAGAGCGCGAGGCCGGCGACGCCCGCGTTGATGTGCACGGCCGTGCCGCCGGCGAAGTCGATCACGCCGTTGCGGTCGCCCAGCCAGCCGCCGTGGCCGCCGTCGAAGAAGAACACCCAGTGCGCGACCGGGAAGTAGACGACGGTCACCCAGAGCGCGATGAACAGGCCCCAGGCGCCGAACTTGGCCCGGTCCGCGATCGCGCCGCTGATCAGCGCCGGGGTGATGATCGCGAACATCAGCTGGAAGGTGGCGAACGCGGTGACCGGGATGGTCCCGGTGAGGTCGTTCAGGCCGATGCCGCGCATCCCGAGGAAGTCCAGGTTGCCGATCAGACCGGCGAAGGAGTCGGGTCCGAAGCTGAGCGAGTACCCGTAGAGGACCCAGAGCACGCTGACGATGCCGAGCGAGAGGAAGCTCATCGCCAGCATGTTCAGGGTGCTCTTGGCCCTGACCATGCCCCCGTAGAAGAAGGCCAGGCCCGGGGTCATCACCATGACCAGGGCCGCACTGATGAGCACGAAGGCGGTGTCGCCCGCGCTGAAGCCGTCCGGCATCGGCGTCTCCTCTGCGTGGAAGCCGATCCAAACCCGGATTACCCGTCCCGTGCCACCCGGGGTGTCGGCGATGAAGAGGAGAGTGCCGAAGGCTGGTTTCGGCCAGTGCGGCTCGTTGTTTCGCGGCCGTGACGCGTGCGACGCCCGGGTTACACCTGCGTGAACGACGGCCGTGCCGCAGGGCCGAACGGGTTACCGTGCCGCCGAACGGGACGGCCGGTGGCACGACGGCCACCGACCGTGGCGGCGGCGGCCGTCACGGTCGGCGGGGTCCTCGGGCCGGGTCCGCGGCCCACGGGCTCGGGGTGCTCAGACCACCGAGACGTACTCGGGGATGTCCTGGACGACGCGCTCCTTGAGCCGGCTCACCGCGTCCACGCCCTTGAACCGGGCAGCCGCGGCCTCGGTGGTCTTGCGGACCCGGGAGTTCAGCCGCTCCGAGCGCACCTTGGTGGCGATGTCCACCGCCTGCTCGGCCATCACCGCGGCCTGCTCGGCCTCCCGCTGCAGCAGGTGGACGCTGGCCATGCCGATCAGGTTGAAGGCGTACGAGCGGACGTGGTCGCCGTCCTGGCGGAACAGGTCGACCGCGCGCTCCATCACCGGCGCGGACATCGAGGCGTACAGCTGGGCGTTGTCGGAGTGGTACGCGAGGTCGCGGAAGGAGTGCGCGTTCTCGGCGTTCAGCTCGGCCGGCGAGAAGAACTTCAGCCAGTCCGGCTCCGCCTCCCCATCGCGGATGTCGGTGAAGGTGTCCTCGGCCAGCCGGACGGCCCGGGCGCAGCGGTTCACCTCGCCGATGGTGGCGTAGGCGCGCGCCTCCATCGCGTACAGCAGGGACTGCTGGCGCGCGCTGGCGGTGTCCCGGCTGCCGTACTGCGCCAGGTGGATCAGCTCCAGGGCGTCCTCGCCCCGGTTGAGGTGGATCATCTGGCGGCTCATGTCGGTGAGGATGAGTGCGCCGAACGGGCGGTCCCCGGCCTCCTTGGCGGCGTGCAGGGCCAGCACGTAGTACTTCTGCGCACTCGGGTGCATCCCGACGTCGTACGACATCCACCCGGCCAGGTGGGCGAGTTCGGCGGTGAGCCGGAACAGCCGCCGGGTGGTGTTCTCGTTGTACGTCTCCTGGAGCAGGTCGGTGACCTCGTGGAGCTGGCCGACGACGGCCTTGCGGCGCAGCCCGCCGCCGTTCTGCGCGTCCCACTGCCGGAACATGACCGTGGTCTGCTCCAGCAGTTCGAGCTCGGGCTCGGACAGCCGGCCGGTGAACGGGTCGCCGCCGTTGGCCGCGGCGAGGATCGGGGTGGGGGCGCCGGTCGGGCCGGGGGTGAGCCAGCGCTGCATCGGCTCGATCAGCGCGGCGCCGGCGGTCAGCGCGAGCGAGGTGCCGAGGAAGCCCCGGCGGTTGAGCATCAGGTCGCTGCGGGAGTAGTCGCTGATCAGCTGGACGGTCTGCGGCGCGCTCCACGGCAGGTCGACGCCGCCGCCCACGGTGGAGACCGGGATCGCGGCGCGCAGGCCGAGGTCCTCGATCGAGACCACCGAGCCGAAGCGCTCGGAGAAGAGCTCCGACATGATCTTGGGAATCGGCTCGCGGGGCTGTTCGCCGTCGAGCCAGCGGCGCACCCGCGAGGTGTCGGTGGACACGTGGTGGGCGCCGATCTGCCGGGCCCGGCGGTTGACCTGGCGGGCCAGCTCGCCCTTGGACCAGCCGCTGCGGGCGAACCAGGTGGTCAGCTTCTCGTTGGGTTGCTTCTCTGCCATGGGAACGTCCCCATCCCGCCCGGCCCCCTCGGGGCCCCGATCGTGACGCCCGACGGTTTCGGGCCCTTGCCAGACGTGCCGTGCCTGAGGTGTTGCCGTACCACGCTCTCGCACTGGTGTGCCATCGTTACGGACGGACCGTCAGGTTCCCAACTCCCGCGCCCTGGTGGACCGGAGTCGATTCCATGAAGACGTCCGTGTGCTGAACGTAATGCCCCGCGCGGCGCCCACGGGAGCGGCCCTGGCGAAACGCCACCTTTCGCCACCCCCACGAGTGAACCGAAGCCACGGCCCACGCGCTTCACTAGGTAGGTCCGACGGCCCGGCATATGCGGGCCGCCAAGGCCACCGGCGAAACCCGGCAGCCCCGGCAACCCACCGCAGTCACAGGCGAGTTCGCCGCCCACCCTGATCGGCGGCCGCCTCGCCCACCCCACGATCCGGCATCGGTGCCGCCAGCCACAAGGCGGCGCTCGAGGCGCACCACCACGACAGGCGCACACCGGGCGCTGCACGCCGCCACCGCACAACGCACCACGCAACGGACAATCAACACACAGTCACCATCCCGTAACCATCGGCGACGGGAACCTGTTGGGGGAGGCATGGACAACCTGTTCGGCGAACTTCGACTGGGACACCTGCGGTTGACGCCGCTGGGCGCGCGCCGCCGCACCAAGGTCACCGCGTCCCAAGCCGCCGCGGAGTACACCGGCCGCTGGGGCTGGACGGTCGCCACCGGCGCCCCGGCCGGCTCCGCCACCGCCCCGACCCGCTGTCCCTGCGGCTCTGACCGCTGCGCCGCGCCCGGCCTGCATCCCGCACCCGGCGGCGAGGACCGGTCCCGGGAGGCGCGCGCCGGGGGCTCGGTGCTGTTCCCCACCGGCCGCGCCTTCGACGTCCTGGACGTCCCCGAGCAGGCCGGACTGCAGGCGCTGGTCCGGCTGGAGCGGATGGGCACCCAGGTCGGCCCGGTGCTCGCCGCACCCACCGGCCGGCTGCAGTTCCTGGTCGCCGCCGGCGCCGCCCGCCGGCTGCCCGACCTGCTCTACCGGATGGGCTGGGACGACGCCGCGCTCGACCTCACCTGCCACGGCGAGGGCAGCTACGTCGCCGCCCCGCCCACCGTGCTCGGCGCGCTCGGCCCGGTCCGCTGGCTGCGCCGCCCCACCCGCGACAACGCCGGCTGCCCGCCCGAGGCCCGGCTGCTGCTCGGCACCCTCGCCTACGCCTGCCACCGCGGCCGCGAGCGCACCGCCGAACCCGCCTGGCTCGCCTCGTAGGCCTCGGCGCGCCCCACCCGCCCCACGCGGCTCGGCGTGCGCCCCTCCAGCTCAGCACGCTCCTCCGGCCCCGGGCACCCCTCCGGTCCCGGGCGGCAACGCGAAAGGGCCCGCCCCTCGCGGAGCGGACCCTTCGTGCGTACGGGGCCTCAGTCCCCGATCAGCGCGTCCACGAACGCGCCCGGCTCGAACGGCGCCAGGTCGTCCGCACCCTCGCCCAGGCCGACCAGCTTGACCGGCACGCCCAGGTCGCGCTGGACCGCGACCACGATGCCGCCCTTGGCGGTGCCGTCCAGCTTGGTCAGCACGATGCCGGTGATGTCGACCACCTCGGCGAACACCCGGGCCTGGATCAGGCCGTTCTGGCCGGTGGTGGCGTCCAGCACCAGCAGCACCTCGTCCACCGGGCCGTGCTTCTCGACGACCCGCTTGACCTTGCCCAGCTCGTCCATCAGGCCGGTCTTGGTGTGCAGTCGGCCGGCGGTGTCCACCAGCACGGTGTCGGCGCCCTCGGCGATGCCCTCCTTGACCGCGTCGAACGCGATCGAGGCCGGGTCACCGCCCTCCGGTCCGCGCACGGTGCGCGCACCGACCCGCTCGCCCCAGGTCTGCAGCTGGTCGGCGGCGGCGGCCCGGAAGGTGTCGGCGGCGCCGAGCACCACCTTGCGGCCGTCGGCGACCAGGACGCGGGCGAGCTTGCCGGTGGTGGTGGTCTTGCCGACGCCGTTGACGCCGACCACCAGGACCACGGCCGGCCCCTCCGCGTGCTTGGTGGAGCGGACGGTGCGGTCGGCGTCCTTGCCGATCAGCTCGACGAGCTCCTCGCGCAGCAGGGCGCGCAGTTCGTCGGGCGTCCGGGTGCCGAGCACCTTCACCCGGGTGCGCAGCCGCTCGACCAGCTCCTGGGTGGGGGCCACGCCGACGTCGGCGGTCAGCAGGGTCTCCTCGATCTCCTCCCAGGTGTCCTCGTCCAGGTGCTCGCGGGAGAGCAGCGAGAGCAGGCCCTTGCCGAGCGAGTTCTGCGAGCGGGAGAGCCGGGAGCGCAGCCGGACCAGCCGGCCCGCGGTGGGCTCGGGGACCTCGACGGCGGGTGCCGTCTCGGCCTCGGCGGCCTCGACCTCGACCTCGGTCGGGGCCGTGGCCGGGGCTCCGGTCGAGGCTTCGGTCGGAGCCTCGGTCTCGGGGAGCTGCACCTCCTCGACGGTGCGGCGGGGCTCCTCGGTCGGCGGCGCGGCCTCCTCGCCGACCTGGGGCTCCTGCGGGGTGGTCGGCGGCGCCGTGATGACCGGCGACTGCGACTTCGGGGGCAGTTGCTGGCGTCGTCTGCCGGAAACGACGAGGCCGGCGATCGCGCCGATGGCGACCACGGCGATGACTACGGCAAGGATCACGTATTCCATAACTGCTCCAGTATCCGCGACCGGAGCCCGGATGGACCGCAGCCGCCCTACGCCGATGCGGTACGGACGGCCTCCGGCCGCTCCCGGCGTCCTCCCCCGGACCGGCGGCCGGGAGATGCCCCCACGCGCAGCCGCTGGCTGATCACCTGTGAGATGCCGTCGCCCTTCATGGTCACGCCGTAGAGGGCGTCCGCGGACTCCATGGTCAGCTTCTGGTGGGTGATCACGATCAGCTGGGAGCTCTCCCGCAGCTCCTCCATGATCCCGACCAGCCGGCGCAGGTTGGTCTCGTCGAGCGCCGCCTCCACCTCGTCCATCACGTAGAACGGGCTGGGCCTGGCCTTGAAGATCGCCACCAGCAGTGCCACCGCGGTCAGCGAGCGCTCGCCGCCGGACAGCAGCGACAGCCGCTTGACCTTCTTGCCCGGTGGGCGGGCCTCCACCTCGACGCCGGTGGTGAGCATGTGGTCGGGGTCGGTCAGCACCAGCCGCCCCTCGCCGCCGGGGAACAGCCGGGCGAAGACGCCCTCGAACTGGGCGGCGGTGTCGTGGTAGGCCGAGGCGAACAGCTGCTCGACCCGCTCGTCCACCTCCCGGACGATGTCCAGCAGGTCGCGCCGGCTGCGCTTGAGGTCGTCCAGTTGCTCCCCGAGGAACTGGTGGCGCTCCTCCAGCGCCGCGAACTCCTCCAGCGCCAGCGGGTTGACCTTGCCCAGTTGCTGGTACGCCTTCTCGGCCGCCCTGAGCCGCTTCTCCTGCTCGGCCCGGTCGTACGGGCGCGGCTCCCCCGGTTCCCCTCCCTCTTCCGGGGTCGACGGCGGGACGGGCTGGTCCGGCCCGTAGGCGGCGAGCAGTTCGCCGCCGTCGATGCCGAACTCCTCCAGCGCCCGGGCCTCCAACTGCTCGATCCGCAGCCGCTTCTCGGCCCGCAACACCTCGTCCCGGTGGCCGGCGTCGACCAGTTTGTCCAGTTCCTCCTTGAGGCCGCGGCCGTGCTCGCGGTGCGCCCGCAGTTCGGTCTCGCGTTCGACGCGCGCCTGCTCGACCGCCGCCCGCCCGGCGTCCGCGCGGGACAGCGACACCTCCAGGCAGGCCAGCAGCTGCCGGGCGCCCGCCGCGACGGCGTTCGCCACCCCGGCGTCGTGCTCGGCGCGTCGGCGGCGCTCGGCGGCCCGGGCGCGCGCCTCGCGCTCGGCGCGGGCGGCCCGGTCCAGCTGGTCCGCCCGGCCGGCGAGCGCGCGGACCCGCTCCTCGTGGGTGCGCACCGCGAGCCTGGCCTCCAGCTCGGCCTGCCGGGAGCCGGTGGCGGCCTCGGCCAGCCGCTGCTGCTCGGCGGTGTCCGGCTCGTCCTCCCCGGCGTCCTGCGAGTCCTCGGCCGCGGCCAGGCGTTCGGCCAACTCCTCTGCGGTGGCGAGGAGTTCCGCCAGGCCCTGGTCGGCCCGCGCGGCGGCGGCGGACAGCCGCTCGGCCTCGCCGGCGGCGGCCCTGGCCTGCCCGCCGAGGCGGCCGAGCGCGCCCGCGACCTGGGCGCGCTCCTTCTCCTGCTGCCGCCGCTGCTCGGCGAGTTGCTCCACGAAGGCGGCCGACTCCCGTCGCTGTTCGGCGAGTTCGGCCAGGTGTACGGCCGACTCGGCGCAACGGATGGTGAGTTCGGCGATCTCCCGGGCGGCCTCCTCGACCGCCGCCCGGATCTCCAGCAGGCTCGGCACACCGTCGGATCCGCCCTGCGCGAAGTCGGCGCCGAGCCGGTCCCCGGCGGCGGTGACGGCGGTCAGCCCGGGCTGGTCGGCGACCAGCCGCAGCGCCTCGTCGAGGGTGTCAACGACCGCCACCCGGGCCAGCAGGCCCCGCGCGGCGCCGACCAACCCGGCCGGCCCGTCGACGAGTTCGGCGGCCCAGCGGGCTCCGTCCGGCAACTCCCCGACGCCGGCGAGCGGTTCGCCGGCACCCGCGATCGGCAGCGCGGCCCGGCCGGCACCCTCGATCAGCAGCGCGGCCCGGCCGGCGTCCTCGGCGCGCAGCAGCCGCAGCGCCTCGGCGGCGGTGCCGGGCGAGTCGACGGCGACCGCGTCGGCGGCCGCGCCGAGCGCCGCCGCCACCGGCACCTCGTACCCGGGGGCGATCCGCAGCAGCGCGGCCGCGGGGCCGCGCAGTCCGCTCAGCCGCTCCCCCGCGTCGAGCAGGGCGCCGGTGCCGTCCTTGCGGCGCAGTCCGAGGGAGAGCGCCTCGTGCCGCGCGGTGAGTCCGGCCCGTTCGCGCTCGGCGGCGCCGGCCGTCTCCCGGGCGGCGGCGAGGTCGCGTTCGACGGCGGCGAGCCGCTCCCGGGCTTCCTGGTGGGCGGCCTCGGTCTGCTCGTCGTCCCCGGTGGGGCCGCCGACCTGCCGCTGGAGCTCCTCGTACTCGGCCTGGGCGGCCTCGGCCCGCAGCAGCGCCTCGCCGCCGGCCTCGGTCAGCCGGCCGATCTCCGCTTCGGCGGAGGCCGCCTTGGAGCGGGCGGCGGCGGCCTGCCCCTGCAACCGGGCCAGGCCCTCCCGGCGGTCCGCGATGGCCCGGGCGGTGTCCCGCAGGCGACGCTCCTCGGTGGCCAGCCCGCGCTCCAGTTCGCTCCTGCGTTCGACCGCCTCGGCCAGCGCGTACTGCGCCTCCTCCAGCGCCTCGGCCAGCGCGGCCTCGTCCTCGCGGACCCGCGCGGCCTCCCGTTCCAGTTCCTCGGGATCGCGGCCGCGCCGCTCCTCGGCCTGCCCGCCCGCGGCGGCGTGCCGGGCGCGGGCCTCGGCCAACCCGATGGTGCCGCGGGTGCGCTCGGCGAGGGCGGAGAGCCGGTACCAGGTCTGCCGGGCGGCCTCCAGGCTCGGGCCGAGTTGCTGGACCTGCGCCTCCAGCACGGCCTCGCGCTGGACGACACCGGCCAGTTCCTGCTCGACGGTGGTGCGGCGCAGCCGCAGTGCCAGCTCGTCGGCGATCTCGGCCTCGACGGCCTGCCGGAGGGCCAGCAGGTCGTCGGCGAGCAGCCGCAGCCGGGCGTCGCGCAGGTCGGCCTGGATGCCGGCGGCGCGGCGGGCGATCCTGGCCTGCCGGCCGAGCGGTCCGAGCTGGCGGCGCAGTTCTGCCACCAGGTCCTGGACGCGGTTGAGGTTGACCTGCATCGCGTCCAGCTTCCGCAGCGCCTTCTCCTTGCGCTTGCGGTGTTTGAGGACGCCGGCCGCCTCCTCGATGAAGGCGCGGCGGCCCATCGGGTCGGCGTGCAGGACGGAGTCCAGCTGGCCCTGGCCGACGATGACGTGCATCTCGCGGCCGATGCCGGAGTCGGAGAGGAGCTCCTGGATGTCCAGCAGGCGGCAGGTCTCGCCGTTGAGCGCGTACTCGCTGCCGCCGTTGCGGAACATGGTCCGGGTGATGGTCACCTCGGAGTAGTCGATCGGCAGGGCGCCGTCGGTGTTGTCGATGGTGAGGCTGACCTCGGCCCGGCCGAGCGGGGCGCGCCCGCTGGTCCCGGCGAAGATGACGTCCTCCATCTTGCCGCCGCGCAGCGATTTGGCGCCCTGCTCCCCCATCACCCAGGACAGCGCGTCGACGACGTTCGACTTGCCGGAGCCGTTCGGGCCGACCACGCAGGTGATGCCGGGCTCGAAGCGCAGGGTGGTGCTGGAGGCGAAGGACTTGAACCCGCGCAGCGTCAGACTCTTCAGGTGCACGCGGCCGGTCTCCTCGTCGCTCGCCAGGGCCCGGGGCCTGTCGTCAACGGCGACTGTATCCCCGGCGGGCCGTGCGTCCCGGGCCCGGACACGACGAAGGGACGCCACAACCGGGCGTCCCTTGCAAGCTGCGTCCCTTTCGGAGCGGCTCAGTGCACAGCGGCGTCGATCTGCGAGGACCGGGCGGGACTCAGGTGAGAGCCGGCTCCCGCTGATCCAGATCGATGCTGTTGAGCAGCGAGTGCCCGTCAGCGACAGCGGCGAGCGCGTCGTTCTCGGCCTGCATCCGAAGGAGCTCGGATTCAAGGTCCTGGACGCGCTGCTGAAGCCGTCGCATCTCGGAGAGCATTCGCGGGTCGGGGCCGCCGACGTACCCGAGAAGCGCCTTTGCCATGATGAATGGTCCTCCACGCTGAGTGACCGAACCGGAACGGTACAGGTCTAGGGGGAAGGGGGACGCACGCGCGGCGCGTCACCGGTAGTGCTGGCTGGGCACTTACGGCACAACCATCGTGAGCTGGGCTCACGATGGCAGACGCCTGCCGGGAAAACGCGGTCGTGTGCGCGGGTTTCCAGCGTCTCACCAAAGACGGAAAGGGTCAACACGATCACCGCACGCTACCGCGACCCTGTCACCTGCCTGGCGGTGTCGTCACGCCTGGGGGCCTCGGGCCGGGTCCACCAGCTGCTCGTGGATCATCGTTCGATGCGGAGTCAACCACGAGTCTGCCCGAATGGCAACCGCATGACACCGGCAGTTGCGGATCAGTTCCGGCCCGCGCGGGTGTGGCCGGGCTCAGCGGATCTCGAAGCCCTCGTAGCCGGGGCCCACGGCCGTCCAGATCTCGGTGACGCCGCTGACCTCGCCCGGGGTTCCCGGGCCGCGCAGCAGGTCCAGCAGCAGTTCGCAGTCGGCGGCCAGTCCCTCGGCGACCACCTGCACTCGGCCGTCCCCGAGGTTGCTCGCGTAGCCGGTCAGGCCGGTCTCCAGCGCCCGTGCCCTGGTCCACCAGCGGAACCCGACCTGCTGGACCTTCCCCCGGACCCAGGCGGTCACCCGGACCGGTTCCTCACTGTGGGCGTCGCGACCGTGCATGCCCCGAGCCTAAGGCGTGTCCGGCGGTCACAGCTCCACGGGGCCGTCGACCACGCGGAGCGGCCCCGCCGGAGGAAGTCCGGCGGGGCCGCAGGGGTGTCGCGGTGGGGCTCAGCGGGTCACCAGTCGCCGCCGCCGAAGTCGCCGCCGCCACCGAAGTCCCCGCCACCGAAGCCGCCGCCGTCGCCGAAGCCACCGCTGAAGTCGGAGGAGTTGAAGTCGGCGCCGGTGAAGTCGCCGCCCTCGTGCTGGTCCTGGTAGCCCTGGTCCATCATCGGCGCCGCGGCGTAGGCCGGGCTGCTGATCATCGAGCCGAGCATGGTGCCGACCAGCAGGCCCGGCAGCAGGCCGCCGCCGAATCCGCCGAAGTAGCCGCCCGCCCAGGGGGCGTAGGCCGGGCCGGCGTTCCAGTACGGCTGCGGGCCGTGCTCGGTCTCGACGGTGCGGATGGCCGGGTCGAGGCCGGCGGCCAGCCGGTCCGCGTCGGACCGACAGACCGGGACGGTGCGGGCGGCGCCGTCGGCCGGGGCCCAGTCGACGTCCTTGACCGAGGGGCCGTGGCGCGGGTCGAAGAAGCACGGGGGACGGCGCTCGGGCACCGGGCGCTTCTCCCGCCGGGCGGCCAGGGTGGCCAGCGCGAACCGGCCGTCCTCCAGCGCCTCGGTGACCGGCTTGACGTCGTCCGGCCGCTTGGCCTCGTCCATCAGCCGCTTGGCCTTCTCGTACGAGTCCAGGGCGTGGGTGTAGTCGGTGCGCTGGGTGTCGTCGGCGTCGGTCGCGGCCGGGTTGAAGTCGAGCCGGTCCAGTTCCTCGCCGAAGGCGGTGATGTCCTCGTCGACCACCCGGCGCAGCTGCTCCAGCTCGGCCCGGGCCTGCTCCTCCTTGCGCGCCTTGGCGCGGCGGAAGAGGAGGAAGACGCCGGCGCCGGCCAGCGCGATCAGCACGACCGGGATGACCACCCAGGCGATCGAGGTGCTGTGGTTCACCCCGGTGCCCTTGGCCTGCGGGGCGGCGCTGTCGACGAACTCGTTCAGGGTGGCGTCGATGTCGCCGTTGTGGGAGCGGAAGGCGGCGCCGGCGATCCGCTCGGCGCTGCCCTTCGCCATCGCGCCGAGGTCGGCCCTGGCCGCGAACTGGTCACCGCGCCAGATCGCGTAGGCACCGTCGATGCCGACCTTGGTGCGCAGGTCGTTGAAGACGGTCCGCTCGCCGTAGGGGGCGCTGGCCGGGACGACCGCGACGAAGATCGGCTTGTCGGCCTTCTTGATCTTCTCGGTCAGGGCGTCGGCCTGGCTCTGGCTGAATCGGCTGGTCATCGCCGGGTCGACGTAGACCCGGCCCTGCTTCAGGGTGGAGGCCGCGTCGTCCAGCCCGCCCGCGGCCGAGGCCGTCGGTGCGAGCAGGAGCAGCAGCCCCAGCAGCGCCGCCACCAGGGCAAGCGGCCCGGCGCCCCGGGAACGTCGTGCAAGGGTTCTCATGCCCTCGACGCTACCCCGACGGGCGTCAAGGCACGGCATACCCTTCGCATACTGGTAGTGACAAGATTCCCCGCCGACCGCCGGGGCCGCGCCCCTCCTCGGGGATGATGTTTCCCCCACTCGCCCCTGATGCGGGCGGTGCGCGGGAACCGCGGCCGGCGCCCGGACGTACGTCCCGGCGGGCCCAGGGTGTTCCGGGCGGTGCGCCGACCGTACCGCGCGGACGGGCATAGTGGTCCCGGACCACTGGTCCCATTACCTGTTCTTGACCCATCTCCCGATCGGAGCACCCGGTGATCATCGGCCTCGTCACCGCCGTGGCGGCATCCGCCTGCTACGGCACCGGCTCAGTCCTCCAGGCCGTCGGATCCCGCCGCTCCGCGCGCGAGGAGGCCGCCAAGGGCGCCTCCGGCGCCACCACCGAGCACGGCGGGCCGAGCCTGTCCTCCACCGCGAAGGCTGCCGTCACCTGGGAGTTCATCGTCGGCACGGTGCTCGACCTGATCGGCTTCGGGCTGGGCGCGCTGGCCGCGCGGCTGCTGCCGCTGTTCCTCTCGCAGACCATCATCAGCGCCAACCTGGTGATCACCGCGGTGCTGAGCATCAAGCTGCTCGGCATCCGGCTCAAGCAGCTGGAGTGGGCCTCGATCGGCGTGCTCTGCTCGGCGCTGGTGCTGCTGGCCGTCTCGGCGGGCCCGGAGGGCGGCCACCACGCGTCGATGGCCTTCCACTGGGGCCTGCTGCTGGTCACCACCGTGCTGCTGGTCGGCGGCGGCCTGCTGGTGCGGCGGATGGGCTCCAAGGGCGCGATCGTCGCCGGTCTGCTCTCCGGCCTGGGCTTCGGCGCGCTGGGCGTCGGCGTGCGCATCCTGAACGGCATCGACCCGTTCGACCTCGCCAAGCTGCTCTCCGACCCGGCGCTGTACGCGATCCTGGTCGGCGGCATCGGCGGCATGTACGTGCACACCGTGGCGCTGCAGATCGGCTCGGTGAACGGCGCGACGGCAGCGCTGGTGGTCGGAGAGACGGTGCTGCCCGGCGCGATCGGCGTGCTCTGGCTCGGCGACTCCTCCAAGTCCGGCCTGGGCTGGCTCGGCGTGGTCGGCTTCCTGCTCGCGGTGGTGTCCGCGGTCGGGGTCGCCTACTTCGGCCAGGACACCCACGGCTCCCCCGGCGAGGCGGCGGCCGACCAGCCGGAACTCGCCAAGCACTGAGCTCCCCGGCCCCCGCTCCCTGCCCCTGCTGTCAGCCCCCGCTGCGGACCCGCGGCACCCGCTGGCAGCGGGGGCAGAAGTAGCTGGAGCGGTTCATCCAGGCGGCCCGCCGGATCGGGGTGCCGCAGCGGCGGCAGGGCTCGTGCTCGCGGCCGTACGCGTCGAGGTCGCGGGAGAAGTAGCCGCTCTCGCCGTTCACGTTGACGTACAGGCTGTCGAAGCTGGTGCCGCCGACGGCGAGCGCCGCCGTCATCACCTCGCGGGCGTTCGCCAGCAGTTCGGCGGCCTGCGGGCGGGTGAGCGTCGCGGTCGGGCGGTCGTAGTGCAGCCGGGAGCGCCAGAGCGCCTCGTCGGCGTAGATGTTGCCGACCCCGCTGATCAGCGTCTGGTCGAGCAGCGCCCGCTTCACGGTGGTGCGCTTGGCCCGCAGCGCGGCCGCGAAGGCGACGTCGTCGAAGCGCGGGTCGAGCGGGTCGCGGGCGATGTGCGCGATGGAGAGCGGCGTGCCCTCCGGGTCGCCGTCCTCGGCCTCCTCGACCGCGAGGCCGCCGAAGGTCCGCTGGTCGACGAAGCGCAGTTCGCGCCCGCCGTCGGCGAACCGCAGCCGCACCCGCAGGTGCGTCTCGTCGGGTACGGACGGGTCCTGGACGAGGAGTTGGCCGCTCATGCCGAGGTGGCCGATCAGCGAGAAGCCCGCGCCGGACCCCGCCAGCGGCACCCACAGGTACTTGCCGCGCCGCTGCGCGGTGCCGAGGGTGGTACCGGTCAGCCGGGCGGTGAAGTCGGCGGCGCCGGCGGGCTGGCGGCGCACCGCGCGCGGGTGCAGCACCTGGACGTCGGCGACGGTCCGCCCGGCGACCCAGTTCGCCAGACCGCGGCGGACGACCTCGACCTCGGGAAGTTCGGGCACGGGAACAGGCCTCCTGCGGAAGGGATCAGCAGGAGGAAGGCTACTGCTCCCTCACGCCCCGGCGGGCAGCCGGTCGGCGTACTTCTCCTTGATCGCCCGCCAGGCGCTCTCGGCGGCCTTCTGCTCGGCCTCCTTCTTCGAACGGCCGACGCCGCTGCCGAAGTCCTCGCCGGCCACCCGGGCCGCCGCGGTGAAGGTCTTCTCGTGGTCCGGACCGGACTCCATGACCACGTACTCGGGCACCCCGATGCCCACCGAGGCGGTGAGCTCCTGGAGGCTGGTCTTCCAGTCCAGGCCTGCGCCCAGCTGGGAGGACTCCTCGATCAGCGGGTCGAACAGCCGGTGGACGAACTCGGTGGCCGCGTCCAGACCCTGGTCCAGGTAGACGGCTCCGATCACGGCCTCGACCGTGTCGGCGAGGATCGACGACTTGTCGCGGCCGCCGGTGCCCTCCTCGCCCTTGCCGAGCCGGATGAACGTGCCGAGTTCCAGGCCCCGGCCGACGTCCGCGAGCGCGCGGGAGTTCACCACCGCGGCGCGCAGCTTGGCGAGCGTGCCCTCCGGCACGTCCGGGTGGACGCGGTAGAGGGTGTCGGTCACCACGAGGCCCAGCACCGAGTCGCCGAGGAACTCCAGGCGCTCGTTGGTGGGCAGGCCCCCGTTCTCGTACGCGTACGAGCGGTGGGTCAGGGCACGCACCAGAAGGGCGCGCTCGAGTGTGTACCCGAGGCGCCCTTCCAGGACGTCGTATTCGGTCGAAGCCGGCCCACCGGCCCTGCCACCGCCCAAAGAGGAACCCTTCGGGGCGGAGGACGCCTTGCGGGTGGAGTTACCGTCCGACATCGATCCGTGCACCCCGCCGATCAGACCGAGAGGACCTGGCGACGGTTGTACGTGCCGCAGCTCGGGCACGCGATGTGACCCAGCTTCGGCTCGTGGCAGCGGTCGCACGCCACGAGGGCCGGAACAACGGCCTTCCAGTTGGACCGACGGTGGCGCGTGTTGCTGCGCGACATCTTCCGCTTCGGAACAGCCACGGCTACTTCTCCTGGTTCTCGGCGAGACCCTCACGGGTGTCGCTGTTCTTGATCCCGTCACCCTCGTCGCCGGGGGCGGCGGAGAGTCCCTGCAGAGCCGCCCACCGGGGGTCGGCGGCGTCGTGGTGGTGCGTCGGGTCGTCGCTCAGGCGCGCTCCGCATTCGGAGCACAGGCCCAGGCAGTCTTCCTGGCACACCGGCTGCAGCGGCAGTGCGAGCACCACCGCGTCACGCAGCACCGGCTGGAGGTCGAAGAAGTCGCCCTCCAGACGGTAAGTATCTTCTTCCGAGTCCTCGTCGAGGTCCTCGGCCCCGGCGGTCCGGGCGCGGTGACGCTCGTCGGACTCCGGGTAGTAGTACAGCTCCTGGAAGTCGACGTCGAGGTCGTCCTCGACGGGCTCCAGGCACCGGGCGCACTCGCCCTCGACCTGGGCCTCGGCGGTGCCGGTGACCAGCACGCCCTCGACCACGGACTCCAGGCGGAGCTCCAGCCGGAGCTCGCTCTTCTCGGGGACGCCGATCACGTCGATGATCCCCAGGCCCGCGGGGGCCTCCAGGGTGCGGGACACCTTGCGCAGCGAGCCCGGGCGACGTCCCAGCTCGTGCGTGTCGAACACGAGGGGGTCGCGGTGGTCGAGGCGGTTCAAGGTGTCCTGACTTCCATGGGGAATCTTCGATCGCGGTGCCTCCGCACCAGCGGTGCGCGGGCAAGCCGACAGTCCGACACGAAAAGGCCGGAGTGGTCAGCCTACCGGAGTCTCCCGCCAGGCCCAACTTCGCTCCCGTCAGGAGCTCGCGCCGGGCCCGAGCGGAGCCGGCTCAGCGGCCGCCCAGCTCCCGGAGCCGGGTCATGTCGATCATGCTGGTGTCGAAGAAGCTGGTCTCGTCCAGGCCCGGCTGCTGCTGCTGTTGCTGTTGCTGTTGCGGCACGGCCGGCGGGGCGGCGGGCTGCTGCGGGTAGGTGTAGGCGTCGTACTGCTGCGCGCCGTAACCCGGCTGCTGCTGGTGCGGATAGCCGTAGTCCCCGTGCTGCTGCTGGGCCGCGTAGTCCGGCTGCTGCTGCGGGTAGCCGTCCGCGGCGCCCTGCTGCTGGTGCCCCCACTGGGCACCGTATGGGTCGCCCTGGCCGGCCGGGTCGTAGCCGCCGGCGTACACCTCGGCGTACTGCCCCTGCTGCTGCCCGCCCTGCTGCTGGGCGGCCGCGTACTGGTCGACGCCGGGGGCCTGCCAGCCCGCCGCGGCCGGGGTCTGCTCCGGCCAGGTCTGCTGCTGCGGGACGTCCTCGCGGTACCAGGCGATGTCGTCGCCGTTGGCGTCGCCGTCGGTGGCGAAGCCGGCGGCCACCGCCTCGGCCCGCTCCTTGGCCTGCTGCGCCTCGTCGGCGGCGGCCAGGTAGGCGCCCAGCTCGTCGATCGGCCGCTTGCCGAGCAGCTTGTCGCGGCCCTTGCCGACGGCCTCCAGGGTGGCGCTGAGGACGTTCTCCAGCGTGGCGAGCTTCACATCGACGTACTCGTCGACCTCGGGGCTGGGGGTGATCCGCTGCGGCTGGAACTCCTCGCCGTCCGTCTCGCCGTCGAAGTCGGTCTCGAAGACGCTGGAGTCACCGCGCAGCTTGGTCCGGCCGCGGCCGACGGCGCCGAGCGTCTTGGTCAGCACGACCTCGAAGTTGGCGAGCTTGCTGTCCACGTAGTCGTCGGCCTCGGCGCGCTTGGCCTCGACCTCGCCACGGGCCTCGGCGAGGATCCGGTCGGCCTCGGCCTGGGCCCGGCGGACCACCTCGGTGTCCGAGATCAGCGAGCCGCGCTCGGCGTGTGCACCCTGGATGATCCGGTCGGCCTCGGCCTGGGCCCCGGCCACCACCTGCTCGTGGTCGGCCATCATCGACTGGGCCTGGGCGAGTTCGGCGGGCAGCTCCGCCTTGAGGGCGTTGAGCAGGCCGACCAGCTCGGCCCGGTTCACCACGCAGGAGGCCGACATCGGCATCGAGCGGGCGTTCTCGACCGCCGCGACGATCTCGTCGACCTTGTTCTGCACGTCCACGGGGCTTCGTCTTTCCGTGTGCCGCCGACGGTCCGGCGGAGGCAGGCCCGACGCGGTGAACCTCACCGCAGGGGCAGGAATACAGACTGTACGGCCACCGCGCGGCGAGGTCACAACGCCCGAGCCGAACCGGTCGACCGGGCAACGGACAAGTCATGACGAACCGGCAGAAACGGACGGCCGCCCCGCAGCCACCGCCGCTCCCGCCTACTGCTGGGCCTTGCGCTCCGCGATCCGCTCGACCAGCCGCCGGTGCACCGTCTCCGGCAGCAGGTGGGAGACGTCCCCGCCGTACGAGGCGACCTCCTTGACCAGCGTCGAGGAGAGGAAGCTGTACGTCGGGGAGGTCGGCACGAACAGCGTCTCCACCCCGGACAGGCCGTGGTTCATCTGGGCCATCTGCAACTCGTAGTCGAAGTCGCTGACCGCGCGCAGGCCCTTGATGATCGCGGGGATCCCGCGCTCCCGGCAGAAGTCCACCAGCAGGCCGTGGTACGACTCGACCACCACGTTCCCGAAGTCCGCGGTGACCTCCTCGATCAGGCCGATCCGCTCCTCGACGCTGAACATGCCCTGCTTGTTGCGGTTGATCAGGACCGTGATGTGCACGACGTCGTACAGCTTCGAGGCCCGCCCGATGATGTCGAGATGACCGTTGGTGATCGGGTCGAACGAACCGGGACAGACGGCGCGGCGCATGGCGTGGGTGCTCCCTCGGGGGGTGACGGCTGCTGCGGGCCTCGGCCCGCTACTCGTGCTGGCTGGTCTCGGCGGCGGCGCGACCGTACCAGAGCGTGCCCTCGCCGTAGCGGCGCGAGCGCAGCACCTCGAAGCCCTCGGGCCAGCCGAACTCGCCGCCACGGGTGCTGCGCTCCACGGTGACGAGTGCGTCCTCCGCGAGCCAGCCCCCGGCCAGGAGTGTGATCAGCATCTCGCGCAGCTCGTCGTCCGTCACGGCGTACGGCGGATCGAGGAAGACCAGGTCGTACGGGGTCTGCGGGGGCGGGCCCGCGAGCACCTGCTCGGCCCTGGTGGCCTTCACCTCCACGCCGGGCAGGCCGATCGTGCGGACGTTCTCCCGGATCACCCGGGCCGCCTGGCCGTCCGCCTCGACCAGCAGGACGTGCTCGGCGCCGCGCGACAGCGCCTCCAGGCCGACCGCGCCCGATCCGCCGAACAGGTCGAGCATCCGGGCCCCGTGCAGGGTGCCGCGCAGCGCCTCCAGGGTGGAGAACATCGCCTCACGGGCCTTGTCGGAGGTCGGGCGGGTGCCCCGGCCTGGCGGTACGGCCAGCCGGCGGCCGCCGGCCAGCCCGGCGATCACGCGGGTCATGGTGGGGGAAGGTCCTTTCGTCGCTGCCCGACCACGCTATACGGGTCGAGGCCCCACCGACGGATCGGTGGGGCCTCGGGGTCACGGCTCAGCTCGCCCCGGAGACCGTCCCGGCCGGCCCCGGGGCGCCTTTCAGCTCGCCTCGGAGCCCGCCGGCGGGACCGGGGCGGCCGCGCCGAGCAGCGCCGGCGAGGCGTAGCGGGACCAGGACAGGCAGCCGTCGGGCGGGCAGAACTCGGGGCGGCGCGGGTCGTGCCCGAGCTCGCGCAGCTTGGTGCGGACGGAGTCGGGGGTGCGGCCGAAGCGGGCGGCGATCCGGGCGATGGTCTCGCCGTCGTGGAAGCGCCGGACCAGCTCCTCCTCGTGCTGCGGGACCCAGGGGGCGCCGTGGCCGGGGTACAGCTCGCGCAGCACATCACGGTCGGGGATGGGCTCGGAGACGTCGGCGACGATCGCCAGCGCCCGCAGCGCGCGGTTGAGCGCGATCCGCAGCGAGGCGACGTCCTCGACCGGCAGGCGGAGCTTGCCCGAGGCGAGCGGCTGGGCGGCCGCCCCCTCGCGCCAGCCGGTCAGGGTGAGGGTGACCTCGCGGTCGTCGTCGCTGGCGAGTTCGATCCGAAAGACCTTGTCGCCCAGCGGGAGCTCGTTGAGATGACGGAATGCCATGGCAGGACCCCCAAATGTCGTGCCAGGTACGCACCTTGGGGGTGCGCCCTGAACACCTTCATTCTCTCGCGGGGGTCTGACAATTCCGGGGCCGGCGGCGGCCGCTCAGCCCTTCTCCATGTAGGCCGCGCGGTCCTCGTCGAGCAGGCTCTCCAGCGCGGTGCGCAGCTCCGGGTGGGCGGCCAGCTCGCGGTCCTCGGCGACCAGCCGGGTGGCCTCCGTCCGGGCGGTGAGGATGACCTCCTCGTCCGCCAGCACCGAGAGCACCTTGAGCGAGGACTTCACCCCGGACTGCGCCTGGCCCAGCACGTCGCCCTCGCGGCGCTGTTCGAGGTCGATCCGGGACAGCTCGAAGCCGTCCAGGGTGCCGGCCACCGCGTCCAGCCGGGCCCGGGCGGCGCTGCCCGCGGGCATGTCGCTGACCAGCAGGCACAGGCCCGCGGCGCTGCCGCGGCCGACCCGGCCGCGCAGCTGGTGGAGCTGGGAGACGCCGAAGCGGTCGGCGTCCATGATGACCATCGCGGTCGAGTTGGGGACGTTGACGCCGACCTCGATGACGGTGGTGGCGACCAGCACGTCCACCTCGCCGGCCGTGAACCGGCGCATCACCTCGTCCTTGGCCTCCGGGGCCAGCCGGCCGTGCAGGATCTCCACCCGCAGGCCCTGCAACGGCCCCTCGACCAGCTTCCCGGCGGTCTCCACCACCGAGAGCGGGGGCCGCCGTTCGTCGCTCCCGGCACCGGCGTCGGCGACGTCCTCCAGGTCCTCCTCGGCCGCCTTCCGCTTCTTCTTCGACTCGGCGGCGGGCTCCTCGTCCCCGATCCGGGGGCAGACCACGTACGCCTGGTGGCCCTTGGCGACCTCCTCGCGCACGCGCTCCCAGGCCCGGGTGAGGAAGTTGGGCTTCTCCAGCGCGGGGACGACGTGGGTGGAGATCGGCGAGCGGCCGGCCGGCAGCTGGTCGAGGACGGAGGTCTCCAAGTCCCCGAAGACGGTCATCGCGACGGTGCGCGGGATCGGGGTGGCGGTCATCACCAGCAGGTGCGGCGGCTGTTCGCCCTTGGCGCGCAGGGCGTCCCGCTGTTCGACGCCGAAGCGGTGCTGCTCGTCGACCACGACCAGGCCGAGGTCCTGGAACTGGACCTTGTCCTCGATCAGCGCGTGGGTGCCGATGGCGATGCCCGCGTCGCCGCAGGCCATGTCGAGCAGCGCCTGGCGGCGGGCCGGGACGCCCATGGAGCCGGTCAGCAGCACCACCCGGGTGCCGAGGTCGGAGCCGCCGAGCATGCCGCCCTCCGCCAGGTCTCCCATCATCTCGACGATCGAGCGGTGGTGCTGCTGGGCCAGCACCTCGGTGGGCGCGAGCAGCACCGCCTGGCCGTCCGCGTCGACCACGGCGAGCATGGCGCGCAGCGCGACCAGGGTCTTGCCGGAGCCGACCTCGCCCTGGAGCAGCCGGTGCATCGGGTGCTCGCTCGCGAGGTCGGCGGCGATCTCGGCGGACACCTTCTGCTGGCCCTCGGTGAGGGTGAACGGCAGCCGGGCGTCGAAGGCGTCCAGCAGACCGCCCGCGCGGGCCCGGCGCGGGACGGCGGGCAGCGCGGACTCGGCGGCCCGGCGCTGGGCCAGGGCGACCTGGAGGACGAAGGCCTCGTCCCAGCGCAGCCGGCTCTGGGCGAGCTCGCGGTCGGCCTGGCCTCGTGGGCGGTGGATCAGCTCCAGCGCCTCGGGCAGCGGGATCAGCCCGTGCCGCTCGCGCAGTTCGGCGGGCAGTGGCTCGCCGACGTCGCCCAGGTGCTTGGTGAGGGCCGTCTCGATGCAGATCGACAGCTTCCAGCTGGGCATCTGCGCGCTGGCGCCGTAGACCGGGATGAGCCGGCCGGCGAACTGCCGGGCGGCGTCCGACCCGGCCTCCTCGTCGAGCAGCTGGTAGTCCGGCGAGACCAGCTGGCGGCTGCGGTTGAAGACGCCGACCTTGCCCGCGAACAGGCCCTGGGCGCCGGACTTGAGCTCCTTCTGCCGCCAGCCCTGGTTGAAGAAGACCAGCGAGAGCCGGCTGCGGCCGTCGGTGACGACGACCTCCAGCCGGTCGCCCTTGCGGCCGCGGAACGGGATCAGGGTGACCTTCTCGATCCGGGCCAGCACGGTGACGTGCTCGTCGATCTCCAGCTCGTCCAGGCTGGTGAGCTGGCCGCGTTCGACGTAGCGGCGCGGATAGTGGTGCAGCAGGTCCCCGACCGTGCGCAGCTTGAGGCTGTCGGCGAGCACCTTCGCGGTGCGGTCGCCGACGAGTTTGGTCAGTGGTTCATCGAGAGCGCCCATCAGGCCCCTGTCTACACCACGGGGCCGACATTCCGGGCCCCGCGGCGTGCCCTACTCCACCCCGATGAGCAGCGGCGCGGACTCCTGGCCGCCGTGGAAGACCACCGCGTCGACCTCGGGCCGCCGGTGCCGGGCGTGCGCCACCAGGCGGTCGGCGAGCGCCTCGTCGGCGCCCTCGCCGAGGACCAGGGTGACGAGTTCGCCGCCCGCGCCGAGCATCCGGTCCAGCACGCTCGCCCCGACCTCGGCCAGCCCGGTGCCGATCACCGCGACGTCGCCGTCGATCAGGCCGAGCACGTCCCCGGCCTGGCAGACCCCGGCCATCGTCCAGGACTCCCCCTCGGCCACGGCGAGTTCGGCGTACCGGGTGGCGCCGGCCGCGGAGGTCATGGCGACCACGTCCTCGTCGAAGCGGCGGCCGCCCTCGTGCACCGCGAGCGCCGCCAGGCCCTGCACCGGCGAGCGGGTCGGCAGCACGGCGATCCGCACGCCCTCCTCGCGCAGCTGGTCGGCGGCGGCCCCGGCCGCGGCGCGCAGTTCGGGGTCGTTGAGCAGCAGGACGACCTCGCGGGCGGCCGAGCGGCGTACGGCGGCGGCGAGTTCGGCACTGGCCGGCGGGCGGTCCGGGTCGGCGTGCAGGGCGACGGCGCCGGCCTGCTCGCACAGCTCGGCCAGCCCCCCGCCGGACACCACGCAGAGCACCGCGCGGGCCCGTTCCCGGCGTTCGCCGCGCTCGGCGGCGCTGCCGGCCCGGGCGGCGGCCTCGGCGAAGTGCGTGATCCGGATCTGGTGCGGCCGCCCGGCCTCGACCCCGGCCTCGACGGCGGCGCCCGCGTCGTCCACGTGGACGTGCACGTTCCACAGGCCGTCGCCGCCGCCGACCACCAGGGAGTCGCCGAGCGCTCCGAGCCGCTCGCGCAGCGCGGGCAGGGCCTCGTCGGGCGCGTCGAGCAGGTAGATCACCTCGAACGCGGGGTGGCCGGGGCCCGGCGGCCTCAGGTGCACCGCGCAGCTCTCGACCGCCCGGACGTCCCCGCGCAGTGCGACCGGGCCCATCGGCTGCTGCCCGGCGACGGCGTCGGCGAGCGCGCCGAGCACAGCGACCAGGCCGCGCCCGCCGGCGTCCACGACCCCGTTCTCGGCCAGCACGGCGAGCTGTTCGGGGGTATGCCGCAGCGCGTCCCGGGCGGCCCGGTAGGCGGTGTCGGCGACCTGCGCGAGTCCGCCCCCGGCCCGGACGGCCTCCCGGGCGGCAACCCGGGCGACGGTCAGCAGGGTTCCCTCGACGGGCTCCGCGACGGCCTGGTAGGCGGAGTCGGCGGCCCGTTGCAGGGCGGCCCGCAGCTGGTCGGCGCCGCCGCCCTCGGCGAGCGTCTCGGCGGTGCCGCGCAGCCACTGGGCGAGGATCACCCCGGAGTTGCCGCGGGCGCCGACCAGCGCGCCGCGGGCCATCGCCCGCGCGGTGTCGGCCAGACCGGGGGCCGGGTCGGCGGCGGGGTCTGCGAAGCGGCTCTCCACCTCGGCGGCGGCGGACTCGACGGTCAGGTAGAGATTGGTGCCGGTGTCGCCGTCCGGGACGGGATAGACGTTGAGCGCGTCGATCTCCTCGCGGGCCTGGCCGAGCGCACGCAGGGCGAGCTGGCACCAGGTGCGCACCGCCGGGGCGTCGAGCGTGTGCAGCACCAGGTCTCCTCCGGGTGGGACGCCGCGACGGCCTGCGGGGCAGCAGCACGGCCAAGGCCGCGGCGAGGGGTGATACCGGCAGGTTATCGGGGGCCGGGGAGGGTCGCCCGGACCGGCGACCGGAGCGATCACCCTGCCGGACATGGTAGTTTCGTTGAACCGGAACAGGCGTTGTATGCTCTTCCGGTTGCCTGGAACAATCCAGGCTCACCCCTCGGTCCGGTCAGGTTCACGCGAGTGCTCCGCTGGTCCAGCGGGGTTGTCGAACGTAAATGATCTGAAGTCTTGGAGTGACTCCTGTGGCTGCCAACTGCGACGTCTGCGGCAAGGGGCCGGGCTTCGGCAACAGCATCTCCCACTCGCACCGCCGTACCCCCCGTCGTTGGAACCCCAACATTCAGACGGTGCGCGCTGTGATTGGGCGGACGCCGAAGCGGCTCAACGTCTGCACCTCGTGCATCAAGGCCGGTAAGGTCTCGCGCTGACGCGCAGACCGGCATGCCGGTCCTCCAGTGAATCGCCGGGGGGGGACCGGTGTAGCGGGGGGCGGGGTTTTTGTGGGGGGGCGGGCGGCCCCCCCCCGCCCGCCCCGCGGGGGGCGCCCCCC
>NZ_JBHWIO010000022.1:9362-22798 GCF_042732075.1 Kitasatospora sp. NPDC059812 | reverse complement strand
CTCATTTTTTTTTTTGTGCGCGGCGCGGTTTCCGGGGGGCGGCGCTCCGGGGTGGGCGCCCCCCCCGCCTTGTTGTTCCCCCCCCCCGGGGGGTGGGGGGGGGGGGGGCGGGGGCCCCCCCCCCCCGGCCGGGTCAGCGCCAGCGCCAGGCGTGGTCGACCGGGCCGATCCCGGCGCCGAGCGCGAAGCCACCGGCGATCGCGCCGGTGATGTACGCCTTGGCCGAGCCGACCGCCTCCGGCAGCGACTCGCCCTTGGCCAGCCCGGCCGCGATCGCGCTGGCCAGGGTGCACCCGGTGCCATGGGTGTGCCGGTTGTCGTAGCGCGGCGCCCGGTACCAGTGCACCTCGCCGGGCCCGCCGTAGAGCAGGTCCGCGGCCTCGCCCTCCAGGTGGCCGCCCTTGACCAGCGCCCAGCGCGGCCCGAGGTCGAGCAACGCCTTGGCGGCGTCCAGCATCTGCCCCTCGCCCTCGACGGTCCGGCCGGTGAGCTGGGTCACTTCGTGCAGGTTGGGGGTGGCCAGGGTGGCGACCGGCAGCAGCCGCTCGCGGACGGTGGCGACGGCCTCGGCGGCCAGCAGGGCGTCCCCGTGCTTGGAGACGCCGACCGGGTCGACGACCACCGGGGCGTCCACCCCGGCCAGCAGTTCGGAGACGGTCTCGACCAGTTCGATCGAGGCGAGCATGCCGGTCTTCACGGCCTGCACCCCGATGTCGTCGACCACACTGCGGAACTGCGCCCGGACGGCCTCGACGGGCAGCTCCCAGTAGCCCTGGACGCCGAGCGAGTTCTGCGCGGTGACGGCGGTGATCACGCTCATGCCGTGGACGCCGAGGGCGAGCATCGCCTTGAGGTCGGCCTGGATGCCGGCGCCACCGCCGGAGTCGGAGCCGGCGACGGTGAGCACACGGGGAGGGGCAGTAGAGGGGCCGCGCGCAGCGCGACGGTCAAGGGCGGGGGTGGGAGACGGGTGGGCCATGAGGTCAACCTACCTGCGCGCGTTCGGAGCGCGGCACCCTACCTGCGCGCGTTCAGAGCACGGCAACCTACCTGCGCGCATTCAGAGCACGGCCTCGGACTCCACCCAGCGGTCCTCCGGCACCGTCTTCAGCCGGGTCACCGCGTCGGCGATCGGCACCAGCTCGATCCCGGTCCGGCGCAGCGCGGTGAAGTGGCCGAACGCGCCCTGGTGGACGGCCTCGACGGCGTGCCAGCCGAAGCGGGTGGCGAGCACGCGGTCCCGGGCGGTCGGGGTGCCGCCGCGCTGGGTGTGCCCGAGGATGACCGGGCGGGCCTCCTTGCCGAGCAGGTTCTCCAGTTCGTGGGCGAGCCGGTTGCCGATCCCGCCGAAGGTCCGGTGGCCGTACTGGTCGACCTCGCCGTGGTCGAAGCGCATGGTGCCGGGCATCGGGGCGGCGCCCTCCGCGACGGCGATGATGGCGAACTTCTTGCCGCGGTCGAAGCGGTCGTCGACCATCCGGGCCACCGCCTCGATGTCGAAGGGCTTCTCCGGGATGAGGATGCCGTGCGCGCCGCCGGCCATGCCCGCGGTGAGGGTGATCCAGCCGGTGTGACGACCCATCAACTCGACGACCATGACTCGCTGGTGGGATTCCGCGGTGGTCTTGAGCCGGTCGATCGCCTCGGTCGCGACGTGCACCGCGGTGTCGAAGCCGAAGGTGGCGTCGGTGGCGTTGATGTCGTTGTCGATGGTCTTGGGCACCCCGACGACCGGCAGTCCGGCGTCGCTGAACAGCCTGGCGGCGGTCAGCGTGCCCTCGCCGCCGATCGCGATGAGCGCGTCGATGCCGATGTCCCGGGCCAGCGTCTTCGCGTTCTCCACCGCCCAGGAGATCCGCTCGCGCTGCACCCGGGCGGAGCCCAGGACGGTGCCGCCGAGGGTGAGCAGGCCGGTGACGTCGTCGTGCGAGACCGGCCGGGTGCGGCCTTCGATCAGGCCGAGGAAGCCGTCCAGGATGCCGACGATCTCGTCGCCGTGCACGTCCGTGCCCCGGTGCACGACGGAGCGGATCACCGCGTTGAGGCCGGGGCAGTCGCCGCCGCTGGTCAGTACACCGATACGCATGACTGGGTGCGCTCCCGCTCGCAGTGGTTCAGACCACCCACAGCAGACGGCGGGCGGGCTCGGTTGTCGCCAGCCTACGCAAAACGGACCCGCGAAGCCCGTGCGCCGCGAGTGCGGGGGTCACGCGCCGCCCGCCGCGCGCCGGTGTCCGGGGGTCACCCGCCGTGTGCCGTACGACAATCGGCGCGGCCGCCCGTCACTCGGCGAAGTGGTCCCAGCCGCCGACCCGGTCCCAGGGCGCGCCGTCCACCGTCACCCGGCCGCTGCGGCTGCCCCGGGGGCGGCCGGTCACCTCGCCCACCACCCGCCAGCGGGCCGGGAGTTGGACCCCGCGCGGGAAGGTCGCCACGATCGCGTGGTCCTCGCCGCCGGACAGCACCCAGACCAACGGGTCCACCCCGACCGCCTGTCCGATGTCGGCCATCTGCGCCGGGACGTCGAAGTCGGCGGCCTTCAGGTCGATGTCCACCGCGCTGGCCCGGGCCACGTGGCCGAGGTCGGCGACCAGTCCGTCGCTCACGTCGATCATCGAGGTCGCGCCCAACTCGGCGCCGGCCGGGCCCGCGTGGTACGGCGGCTCGGGCCGGCGGTGCGCCTCGACGAAGGCGCGGGGGGAGCGGAAGCCGCGTTGCAGCACGGTGAGTCCGGCGGCCGACCAGCCGAGCCAGCCGGTCACCGCGACCACGTCGCCGACCTGCGCACCGGCGCGCGTCACCGGGGCGCGCCCCTGGAGGTCGCCGAGCGCCGTGATGGCCAGCGTGACGGTGTCGCCGCGCACCACGTCGCCGCCGACCACCGTCGCCCCGGCCACCTGGCACTCGTCGCGCAGCCCGTCCATCAGCTCGGTGGCCCAGGTGGTGGGCAGGTCGGCGGGGGCGACCAGGCCGAGCAGTATCGCGGTGGGCACCGCTCCCATGGCGGCCACGTCGGCGAGGTTCTGGGCGGCGGCCTTGCGGCCCACGTCGTAGGCGGTGGACCAGTCCCGGCGGAAGTGCCGGTTCTCGATCAGGACGTCCGTGGTGGCCACCACCCGGCCGTCCGGGGCCTTCACCACCGCGGCGTCGTCACCGGGGCCGAGGTCGACCGCGTCGGTGAGCGGCACCCGGGCGGTCAGCTCCCTGATGAGACCGAACTCGCCGAGCTCGCCCACGGTCCCCTGCATCTGCCGTCCTCTCGCATGTCCATACTGAACTCGTCCCCGTCGCGCCCCCGCGCGCAGCGTACGCCCTTCCGGGGTGTCGGGGTCTCCCCTCCCCGGCCCACCGCGCGGTAGCGTGGTGATCAGACTGCCGGTGAGCCCGTTCCCACCCCGACGACCGTCCGGGCGCTCACGGCGGCGATCCCCGTAACCGGCCGCCGGAGGTCCCCGTGGTACAGGCATACATCCTGATCCAGACCGAGGTCGGCAAGGCCACCGCCGTGGCCCAGTCGATCTCCGAGATTCCCGGCGTCCTCCAGGCCGAGGACGTCACCGGCCCGTACGACGTCATCGTCCGGGCCGAGGCCGACACCGTGGACGACCTGGGCCGCCTGGTGGTGGCCAAGGTCCAGCAGGTGGAGGGCATCACCCGCACCCTCACCTGTCCGGTGGTGCACCTGTAAGGCCCGGCTACCATCGGCGGGTGGCCAGAGAACTCCGAATCCCCCGGGCGCTGACGGCACTGCCGGCGCCCGTCCGCTGGCTGGCCCTGCCGCTCGCCCTGACCTGCACGGTCGTCGTGCTGCTCGGCAGTTGGGGCTCCGCCGACGAATCGGTGGCGGCCCCCCGGCCGGGCGGCAAGGCGGCCGAGTACTGCCGCGCGCTGGCCGCGGCCCTGCCGCAGGAGCTGCTCGGCCACGCCCGCAAGGACCCGTCGCCCGCCTCTCCGTACGTGGCCGCGTGGGACACCACACCCCGGACGGTGCTGCGCTGCGGGATCGACCGTCCGGAGGAACTGGACGGCGAGCACGCCAAGGACTGGTCGCCGACCGTGGACGACGTCACCTGGTGGTCGCAGAAGCTCACCGACGGCGGCTACCGCTTCGTGACGACCATGCGCGCCGCCTACGTCGAGGTGACCGTCCCGGCCGGGGCCGCGGCCAACCCCTTCGACCCGGCCGCCGCCCTCACCGGCGCGGTGAAGGCCACCGTCCCGGGCTGAGCCCGCGAGGGCGCCGAGAGGGCGGGCCGGGAGCTTCCCGGCCCGCCCTCCGTCGTCCGCGCGCGGCTACCGCAGGCCGGTCGAGCGGCGCAGCGCCGCCTGGAGCAGCCGGTCGATCAGCTCCGGGTAGGACAGCCCGGTGGCCTCCCACATCTTCGGGTAGGCCGAGATCGGGGTGAAGCCGGGCATGGTGTTGATCTCGTTGACCATCCAGGTGCCGTCCTCCAGCAGGAAGAAGTCCACCCGGGCCAGGCCCTCGCAGCCGAGCGCGTCGAACGCGGCCACCGCCTGGCGGCGGATCTCGGCGGTCTGCCCGTCGTCGAGCTTCGCCGGGATCTGCACCTCGGACGAGTCGATGTACTTGGCCTCGAAGTCGTAGAAGTCGAAGCCGTCGCCGACCAGCACCTCGGCCGGGAGGCTGGCCTTCGGGCCGTCCTCGGTCTCCAGCACGCCGCACTCGATCTCGCGGCCACTCACGCCGGCCTCGATGATCAGCTTGGGGTCGTGCCGGCGGGCCTCCTCGATCGCGGCGTCGAGGTCGGCGAGGTCCTTGACCTTGGTGATGCCCATGCTGGAACCGGCCCGGCAGGGCTTCACGAACAGCGGCAGGCCGAGTTCGGCGGCCCGCTCGCGCACCGCGGCGCGGCCGGCCTCGCTCTCCCAGTCACGCGGCCGCACGATGGTGTACCGGCCGACGCCCAGGCCGTGCGAGGCCAGGATCCGCTTGGTGAACTCCTTGTCCATGCCGACCGCGCTGGAGAGCACGCCGTTGCCGACGTAGGGCACGCCGGACAGCTCCAGCAGGCCTTGCAGGGTGCCGTCCTCGCCCCAGGGGCCGTGCAGCAGCGGGAACACCACGTCGACTTCGCCGAGGGCCTTGGGGGTGCTGCCCGGCTCGCTCAGGACGACCTCCCGGTCGCCCGGGGCGATCGGCAGCGCGACCTGCCCGTCCACGGACTCGGCGACGCCCGTGACGTCCGGCATCCGGCCGTCGGTGATGGCCATCCGGGCGGGCTCGTCGCTGACCAGCGCCCAGCGGCCCTCGGGGGTGATCCCGATCGGGAGCACCTCGTACTTCTCGCGGTCGATCGCCTTGAGCACGCTGCCGGCGGTGACCACCGAGACGCCGTGCTCGGAGCTGCGTCCGCCGAAGACCAGCGCGACGCGCGGCTTCGCAGCGGACGGGTTCGGGGAGGACTGTTCGATGCTCATATCGGGTTTGAGACTACCGTGCGAAGGGTTTCCGGGGCGTCAGCCGCCCCCGGCCACCGCCCCGGACCACCGCCGCGACACTCAGCGCCGCTCAGCGCCGCTCGGCCTTCGCCGAACGGGACATCAGGGCCTGGAGCGCCTCCTGGGTGGGCCGCCCGTTGTGCACGACGTCCACCACCGCCTCGACGATCGGCATGTCGACGCCGTTGCGCCGGGCCAGGTCGAGCACCGACTCGCAGGACTTGACGCCCTCCGCGGTCTGCCGGGTCGCCGCGATGGTCTCCGCGAGCGACATGCCCCGGCCCAGGTTCATGCCGAAGGTGTTGTTGCGCGACAGCGGCGAGGAGCAGGTGGCGACCAGGTCGCCCATCCCGGCGAGCCCGGCGAAGGTGTGCGGGTCGGCGCCGAGCACCTCGCCGAGCCGGGTGGTCTCGGCCAGCCCGCGGGTGATCAGCGTCGCCTTGGTGTTGTCGCCGAGCCCCATGCCGGCCGCCATGCCGACCGCCAGGCCGATCACGTTCTTGACCGCGCCGCCGAGCTCGCAGCCCAGCACGTCGGTGTTGGTGTACGGGCGGAAGTACGGCGTGTGGCAGGCCGCCTGGAGCCGCTTGGCGACCGCCTCGTCCGCACAGGCGACGACGCTGGCGGCGGGCTGCCGGTTGGCGATCTCCCGGGCCAGGTTGGGCCCGCTGACCACTGCGACGCGCTCCGGGCCGACCTTGGTGACCTCGTCGATCACCTCGCTCATCCGCTTGGCGGTGCCGAGTTCGATGCCCTTCATCAGGCTCACCAGCACGGTCTGCGGCTCGATCAGCGGCGTCCAGGCGGCCAGGTTGTCGCGCAGCGTCTGCGAGGGCACCACCAGGACGGCGAAGTCGGCGCCGGCCAGCGCCTCGGCGGCGTCGGTGGTGGCCCGGACGGAGCCCGGCAGCGGCACGCCCGGCAGGTAGTCCGGGTTCTCGTGCGTGGTGTTGATGGCGTCGACGAGTTCCTGGCGGCGGGCCCACAGGACGACGTCACTGCCCGCGTCGGCCAGCACCATCGCGAAGGCGGTGCCCCACGAGCCCGTCCCCATCACTGCGCAGCGGGTCACCGGCCGCCCTCCTCGTCGTCGTTTCCGCCCTTGGCGCGCCGGCGTTCGGCGGCGGCCGCGGCGGCGCGGTTCCGGGCGGCCTTGCGCATGTCGTAGCGCTCGGCCGGCGGCTCCTCGCCGCGGACGTCGGCCAGCACGGCGGTGATCGCCGTCATGATGTCCTCGGTGGCGTCGCCCAGCACCTGGGCGGTGAGCTCCTGGCCCCGGTACTTGCTCAGGTCCACCGCGGGCCCCGCCGCCACGGTGACCCGGTGGCGCGGGAAGAGGTTGAACTTGCCCTTCCCGAAGCCCGGCCGGCCGTACGGCGGGATGATCTCGTGCGCTCCCCAGTGCGCGACCGGGATGACCGGCGCGCCGGTCATCAGCGCGACCCGGGCGACGCCGCTCTTGCCGGTCATCGGCCACAGGTCCGGGTCCCGGGTGAGCGTGCCCTCCGGGTAGAACTGCACGCACTGGCCGCCGTTGACGGCGTCGATAGCGGCCCGGAAAGCCTGCGCGGCATCGGTGGACTCGCGGAACACCGGAATCTGGCCGGTCTTGCGCAGCATGAATCCGATGAAGGGAATCGAGAACAGCGAGGACTTGCCGAGAATGCGCGGCGGACGGCCGCTGTTGTACTGCCAGTGCGCGTAGATCACCGGGTCGATGATCGAATTGTGGTTCACCGCGGCGATGAAGCCGCCTTCCTTCGGAAGGTGCTCCCAGCCCCGCCAGTCGGGCTTCACCAGCGCGGTCGTCACCGGCTTCACCAGCACGGCCGCGAAGCGGTACCAGATGCCGTAGTCGGCGTTGCCGAACTTGGCGTACGAGCGGCGGGCCACCCCAGGTCCTCCTCATCCGAAGCGGCACGTGGGGTGCCGCGGTCATAACCTCCCGGTACCGCGCACCGGTACGGGACCGGTGCCCGGATCACGGGTGCGGAACAGTCTCGCCCGGCTGCTCACCGGCTGTCGAGCGACCGCACCAACCCGCCCGGCAGGCGTGATCAAACGCACGTCCGCACAGATCGGACGGCCTGGCGAGGGCTCCGGGACCGGCGTCACAATGACGCCGATGACCCAGGACACCGTACGCCCCAACGGGCCCGTCGCGCCCCCCGCACCCACCACCGACTGGTCGCTGGTGCTGCCGCTCAAGCCGCTCGCCCTCGCGAAGAGCCGACTGGCCCCGTACGCCGGGCCGCACCGGGCGGACCTCGCGCTGTCCTTCGCGCTCGACACCGCCACCGCCGCGCTGGCCACCCCGGGCGTCGCCCGGGTCCTGGTGGTCACCCGGGACGCGGCGGCCGGCGCCCGGCTGGCGGCGCTGGGCGCGGTGGTGGTCGCCGACGAACCCGGCGAGGGCCTCAACGAGGCGCTGGTACACGGCGCGGCGGCCGCCCTGGCACTCGCCCCGCGCTCGCCGCTGGCCGCCCTCTCGGCGGACCTGCCGGCCCTGCGCCCGGTCGAACTGGCCCGGGTGCTGGGCGCGGTGCCACCGGACGGCCGGGCCTTCCTGCCGGACTCCCCCGGCCTCGGCACCACGCTGCTCGCCTGCACCCCCGGGTGCCCGCTCTCCCCCGCCTTCGGGGACGGCTCACGGGCCCGGCACGCGGCCGGCGGAGCACTCGAACTGCGCCTGGCGGACGTGGAGTCGGTGCGCCGGGACGTCGACACCGGCGCGGACCTCGGCGAGGCCGCGGTGCTCGGCCTCGGCCCGTACACCAGCAGTCTGTTCGCCCGGCTGGCACGGGCCTGACCGGCGTCCCGCGGGACGCCGCCCGGCCGGTCGGGGCCGCTCGCTATGCTGCTGCCATGCAGGCCACCGCGTTCACCTTCGACCCCGCCACCCGGGCCGGCTCCGTGCTGCTCGACGACGGGACCCCGGTGCCGTTCGACGCGGCCGCCTTCGACGCCGGCGGTCTGCGGCTGCTGCGGCCGGGCCAGCGGGTGCGGATCCGCACCGAGGGCGCCGGCGAGGCCCGCCGGGTGGTCTTCGTGACGCTGCAGACCTTCCCCGACCCCGCCGCGGGCTGACCGCCCTCCGCTGGCCGTCCCCCCGCTGCTCCTCCCCCGCCGTCCGGCACGTCCGCCTTCGCGTTCCGTGCCTGGTCACCGTCGGTCGGAGAATCCTGACTAAGCGCCCGGAAATCGAAAGAGCCGCGGCGACCCGGTCTCCGTAATTCACGGAGGGGGGGTGCCGCGGCTCTCTGCCGAAGGCCGTCCGAGGACCGCTGCGCGGGACTACTTGGCAGAGGTCTTGCGCGCGGTGGTCTTGCGGGTGGCGGTCTTCTTCGCCGGAGCCGTCTTCTTGGCCGTCGCGGTCGCCTTCTTGGCGGTCGCGGTGGTCTTCTTGGCGGCGGCGGTGGTGGTCGCCTTCTTGGCGGCGGCGGCCGTCTTCTTGGTCGCGGTCGCGGTGGTCTTCTTCGCGGCGGCGGTGGTGGTCGCCTTCTTGGCGGCGGCGGCCGTCTTCTTGGTCGCGGTCGCGGTGGTCTTCTTGGCCGCGGCCGTGGTGGTCGCCTTCTTGGCGGCGGCCTTCTTGGCCGGAGCAGCGGCGGCGGCGGCCGTGGCGGCACGCTTGGTCGCGGCGCGCTTGGCGGCCGGGGTGGCGGCGACGCCGCTCTTGCCCGGGGTGAGGGAGCCCTTGGGGGCCTTCTTCACCGAGGGGCCTTCCTTCGGCAGCTTCTTGCTGCCGCTGACCAGGTCCTTGAAGCCCTGGCCGGGACGGAAGCGGGGCACCGAGGTCTTCTTGACCTTGACCTTCTCGCCGGTCTGCGGGTTGCGGGCGAAGCGCGCGGAGCGCTCCACCTTCTCGAAGGTGCCGAAACCAGTGACCGAAACCCGGTCACCGGCCACAACGGCACGGACCATGGTGTCGAGCACTGCGTCGACGGCCTCTGCGGCAGCCTTGCGACCGCCCAGCTGCTCGGCCACCGCTTCGACAAGCTGAGCCTTGTTCACGTCTTCCCCTTCGGAAACGGGCGCCGGATGATTCCATCCGTTCTTTTCGCACGTTAGGTATGTATCTGCGGACTTTCAATTACCAAACGCGCGAATCACCCTAGTGTCGCAATGGATTTGCGCGTCGGCGACCTCAGGCGACGGGCGGGCGCCCCTCGTCGAGGTCATGTACAAAGCGACTCAACCGCCTTGCCGCCTCCGGAAGATCGCGCTTGGCGGTCTCGGTGACGATGAGGAGTTGACGGGAGAGAGCGGTCTTTGCATCGGCAGACACGTTCAGCGCATGCACGCGGGCGTGAGCTTGCTTCAACCGCTCGGCCACAAGCGCGTAGAGCGCTGCGACTTCCTGGTCGTCCGGCCCCTCAGCTGGTGCGGAGGCGACGTCCGGCCGATCGTCAATTCGGCGTTCGGATCCCCGGCCCACGGACTCCGGAGCCGCGGGTTCGCCGCCCGCGTACGGAGGTTCATGGTGCCGGTGCATGTACTGATTGTGCCATCTACCCGCAGTTGTACTTGCGCGGGGCCCTCTCCGGCAAAGCCAAATGGGCAATCCGGGGTGGGCCGCGGCGCTAACTCGTGCTCCGGAACGGCGGATGGCCCGCCCCCCCGAAGGGGAGGCGGGCCATCCGGTGGATCGCCAGAATGCTTGTTCTGAGGGGATCTCAGGCAACCGGCAGAGTACGGGGCTTGAAGGCCGGACGGGTCGCTTCGAAGGTCGCGATGTCGGCCTCGTTCCGCAGGGTGATGCTGATGTCGTCCAGCCCGTTGAGCAGCCGCCACCGGACGTTGTCGTCCAGTTCGAAAGACGCGGTGACGCCCTCGGCCCGGACTTCGCGGGCTTCCAGATCAACGGTGATCTCGGCCGAAGGGTTACTCTCGGTGAGCGCCCAGAGCCGTTCCACGGTCTCTTGCGGCAGGACGACCGTCAGCAGTCCGTTCTTCAGGGAATTCCCACGGAAGATGTCCGCGAAGCGCGACGAGATGACCGCGTGGAAGCCGTAGTTCTGCAGCGCCCAGACGGCGTGCTCGCGGGAGGAGCCGGTGCCGAACTCCGGGCCGGCCACCAGGACCGTGGCGCCCTGCCGCTCGGGCCGGTTGAGGATGAACGACTCGTCCTTGCGCCAGGCCTCGAAAAGGCCGCCCTCGAAACCGGAACGGGTGACCTTCTTGAGCCAGTGGGCCGGGATGATCTGGTCGGTGTCCACGTTCGAGCGCCGCAGCGGAACGGCCCGGCCGGTGTGGGTGGTGAACTTCTCCACGGTTCTCAGGCCTCCACAGCCACGTTGGTGTCCGCCAGGTCGGAGGGCAGATCGGACGGTGCGGCCAGACGGCCCAGGACGGCGGTCGCGGCGGCGACCTGCGGGGACACCAGGTGGGTCCGGCCGCCCTTGCCCTGCCGGCCCTCGAAGTTGCGGTTCGAGGTGGAGGCGCAGCGCTCGCCGGGGGCGAGCTGGTCGGGGTTCATGCCCAGGCACATCGAGCAGCCCGCGTGGCGCCACTCGGCGCCGGCCGCGGTGAACACCTTGTCCAGGCCCTCCTCCACGGCTTGCAGGGCGACCCGGACGGAGCCGGGGACGACCAGCATCCGTACGCCGTCGGCGATCCGGCGGCCCTCCACGACGGCGGCGGCGGCGCGCAGGTCCTCGATCCGGCCGTTGGTGCAGGAGCCGACGAAGACGGCGTCGACGGTGACCTCGCGCAGCGGGGTGCCGGCCTCCAGGCCCATGTAGGCGAGGGCGTTCTCGGCGGCCGCGCGCTCCTGCGGGTCGGTGAAGGAGGCCGGGTCCGGCACGTCGGAGCCCAGCGGGGCGCCCTGGCCGGGGTTGGTGCCCCAGGTGACGAACGGGGTCAGCGCGGCCGCGTCGATGAAGATCTCGTGGTCGAAGACCGCGTCCTCGTCGGTGCCCAGGGTCGACCAGTACGCGACGGCGGCGTCCCAGTCCTCGCCCTGCGGGGCGTGCGGACGGCCCTTGAGGTAGTCGAAGGTGGTCTCGTCCGGGGCGATCATGCCCGCCCGGGCGCCGGCCTCGATGGACATGTTGCAGATGGTCATCCGGGCTTCCATGGACAGGCCCCGGATCGCCGAACCGCGGTACTCCAGGACGTATCCCTGGCCGCCGCCGGTGCCGATCTTGGTGATCACGGCCAGGATCAGGTCCTTGGCGGTGACGCCCTCGGGCAGTTCGCCCTCGACCGTGACGGCCATCGTCCGGAACGGCGCCAGCGGCAGCGTCTGGGTGGCCAGCACGTGCTCGACCTGGCTGGTGCCGATGCCGAACGCCAGTGCGCCGAAGGCGCCGTGGGTCGAGGTGTGGGAGTCGCCGCAGACCACGGTCATGCCGGGCTGGGTCAGGCCCAGCTGCGGGCCGACCACGTGCACGACGCCCTGCTCGATGTCGCCGAGCGAGTGGATCCGGACGCCGAACTCGGCGGCGTTGCGGCGCAGCGTCTCCAACTGCACCTTGGACACCGGGTCGGCGATCGGCTTGTCGATGTCGACGGTGGGGGTGTTGTGGTCCTCGGTGGCGATCGTCAGATCGGTGCGGCGGACCGTCCGGCCGGCCAGCCGCAGCCCGTCGAAGGCCTGCGGGCTGGTCACCTCGTGGAGCAGGTGGAGGTCGATGAAGAGCAGGTCGGGCTCTCCCTCCGCGCGCCGCACGACGTGGTCGTCCCAGACCTTCTCTGCGAGTGTCCGTCCCATCGGATTCCCTCCAGCCGGCCGCGTTGCCGGCCTTCTCGTGTCGTCGAGGTCGGAGCTCCCGCCGCCCTGTGGCGGGCGCGTTCGCGCGACCTGCACGCCGGATCGCTGTCCACGATGCGGACACTCTGGTGAGGTCGCATCCTGGATGCCTCCCGGGCTGCTGCATCCAGAGTGGCGCTTTTCCCGGAAGATTGAACTTGCGTCTCGCGGAATGAGACTGCAGTCTTAGGGCATGGACAACTCTAGCGGCGTCGGCGTTCTCGACAAGGCCGCTCTGGTGCTGAGCGCACTGGAGTCGGGCCCCGCCACGTTGGCGGGGCTGGTCGCCGCCACCGGTCTGGCGCGCCCCACGGCCCACCGGCTCGCCGTCGCACTCGAACACCACCGTCTGGTCACCAGGGACATGCAGGGGCGATTCATCCTCGGCCCCCGTCTCTCCGAACTCTCCGCCGCGGCGGGCGAGGACCGGCTGCTCGCCACCGCGGGCCCGGTCCTGACCCACCTGCGCGACGTCACCGGCGAGAGCGCACAGCTCTACCGCCGCCAGGGCGAGATGCGGATCTGCGTAGCCGCCGCCGAGCGGCTCTCCGGCCTGCGGGACACCGTCCCGGTCGGCAGCACCCTGCCGATGAAGGCCGGCTCGGCCGCCCAGGTCCTGCTGGCCTGGGAGGAGCCCGAGCGGCTCCACCGCGGCCTCCAGGGCGCCCGTTTCACCGCCACCGCGCTCAGCGGCGTCCGCCGGCGCGGCTGGGCCCAGTCGATCGGCGAGCGCGAGCCGGGCGTCGCGTCCGTCTCCGCTCCCGTGCGCGGCCCCTCCAACCGCGTGGTGGCCTCCGTCTCCGTCTCCGGCCCGATCGAGCGGCTGACCCGTCACCCGGGCCGCCTGCACGCCCAGGCCATCATCGAGGCCGCGAACCGGCTCACCGAGGCGCTCCGCCGCGGCTGACCGCCGCCATCCGGAAAGGGCCCCGCGCAGCACCTTAGGTTCTAGTGGTTGTCGCAACACCCCAGTTCAGGGGATGCGATGGACTTCAAGATCCGCAAGGACCGGACGGCTCAGGGGCCGCGGAAGCTGGGTAGGGAGCGGGAGGAATACTTCCGCCTCGTGCAGCAGGGACTGAGCAACAGGGAAGCGAGCCGGCTCGTCGGCGTCCACGAACGGACCGGACGGGAGTGGCGAAACGGCCGGACGGACCCGAAGCGGTACCGGGCGCCCCCCCCACTTATACGGCCGGCCCCCGCGAGACCGGCCCACCCGAATAAA
>NZ_JBHWIO010000022.1:0-9352 GCF_042732075.1 Kitasatospora sp. NPDC059812 | reverse complement strand
CACCGGGGCGCGCCGGGGCCGGGGGGGCCCCCCCCCGCGCGGGGGTGGGGGGGGCCCCCCGGCGGGCCCGCCCCCGCCGCGGGGGGGGGCCCCCGCTCATGCTGAGCGGGCGCCCGTCTCCACGGGTCCGTCCAGATTCCTGTGCGAAGCCGACCGCATCCACATCGCCGACCGGCTGCGGGAGAAGGCGACAGTTCGCGCGATCGCGGCCGAGCTGGGCCGGAGCCCGTCCACGATCAGCCGGGAGATCCGACGCAACTGCCATCCCGAGAGCGGCCGTTACCGGCCCCACGCCGCCCAGGCCCGGGCCGACGCCCGCCGGCCTCGACCGAAGACGGGGAAGATCGGCGAGAACGCCGAGCTGCGGAACTTCATCCAGGTCCACCTGGACAAGAAGTGGAGTCCGGAGCAGATCTGCCACGCTCTACGCAGAACCTTCCCCGAGCGGCCGGAGATGCACGTGGTCCCCGAGACGGTCTACCAGGCCCTCTACATCCAAGGCCGCGGCGAACTGCGCCGCGAGCTGGCCGGTGCTCTGCGCTCCGGACGCGCGCGCCGCAGACCGCACCGCCAGGCCAACTGCCGCCAGTCGCGTTTCACGCATCCCATGGTCATGATCAGTGAACGGCCCGCCGAGGTGGAGGACCGGGCGGTACCCGGCCACTGGGAGGGCGACCTGATCATCGGCAAGGACGGCGCCTCCGCCATCGGCACCCTGGTCGAACGCGCCACCCGCTACGTCATGCTCCTGCACCTGCCGGGCGGCCGCACCTCCGAACACGTGCGCGACGCCCTCGTGGCCACTGTCCAGACGCTGCCCGGCCACCTGGTGCGCTCACTGACCTGGGATCAAGGCGCCGAAATGGCCGCTCACGGCTCGTTCACCGTCGCAACCGGCGTCCCGGTCTACTTCTGCGACCCCGCCAGCCCCTGGCAGCGCGGCTCCAACGAGAACACGAACGGCCTGCTGCGGCAGTACTTCCCCAAGGGCACCGACCTGTCCGTCCACGACCCGGAACACCTCACGGCGGTCGCCACCGAGCTCAACGGCCGCCCACGCAAAACGCTCGACTGGGAAACCCCAGCCGAGCGCCTGCATAAACTGCTCGCGGCCTGATCAAACCGACCACGTGTTGCAACGACCCCTAGAAACCGCCCACCACCGCGCGGGGCCCTTCGGAATGCTCCGGGAAATACAAAAAAAGACCCCGGAAACCGGGGCCTTGAATTTCTGGCTGGGGTACCAGGACTCGAACCTAGACTAAATGAACCAGAATCACTCGTGCTGCCAATTACACCATACCCCAACGCAAAGCAAGGGCCGATGGGATAACCCACCGGCTTCATGCTCTGAAGTACCCCCGACCGGATTCGAACCGGCGCTACTGCCGTGAGAGGGCAGCGTGCTAGGCCGCTACACAACGGGGGCTTCCTGGCGATCCCTTGCGGGATCAGTACCCCCGACCGGATTCGAACCGGCGCTACTGCCGTGAGAGGGCAGCGTGCTAGGCCGCTACACAACGGGGGCTTTCCAGGTGATCCCTTGCGGGATCAGTACCCCCGACCGGATTCGAACCGGCGCTACTGCCGTGAGAGGGCAGCGTGCTAGGCCGCTACACAACGGGGGCTTGTTCTTCACTTGTACTGCTGGACTTGCGTACTGCGCTGGGGTACCAGGACTCGAACCTAGACTAAATGAACCAGAATCACTCGTGCTGCCAATTACACCATACCCCACCAGAGTTGAACCCCTGTCGGGGCCTTCTCAGGCGTTGCGCCTCTCGTTCGGGGCCGGGTGGAGGGTTTCGCTCCCTCGTCCGTTCCCTCCCGGGCGGCGCAGAAAGAACATTACCCGACGCCGGCCCCGGCTCCAAAATCGATAACCCCAGGCAGCGGCCGGGCGACCTGGCGGTGACGTCCCGGCGGTGACGTCCGGGCAGGCAGCGGGCCCGGCACGAGGCCGGGCCCGCAGCCTGCTCAGCGGCCCGCTCAGGCGGCCGGCAGGGCCTCCAGGGCGGAGTTCAGCCGGCGCAGCGTCTCGGGGCGCCCGAGCAGCTCCATCGACTCGAACAGCGGCGGCGAGACCCGGCGGCCGGTGACGGCGACCCGCAGCGGCGTGAACGCGAACTTGGGCTTGATGCCCAGCCCGTCCACCAGCGCCTCGCGCAGCGCGGCCTGGATCGGCTCCGGGCTGAAGTCCGCGAGCGCCTCCAGCGCCTTGACGCTGGCCTCCAGCACCGGGCGGGCATCGGCGGTCAGCGCCTTGGCGGCGTCGTCCGGGTCGACGGTGAAGTCGGCCGGGTCGACGAACAGGAAGCCGGCCATGTTCACGATCTCGCTCAGCACGACCATCCGCTCCTGGGTGAGCGGCGCGATCTTCGCGAGCAGGTCCAGTTGCTCGGCGGTCGGCTCGGCCGGCAGCAGCCCGGGGGCCTGGAGGTACGGCACCAGGCGGCGGACGAAGTCCTCCGGGGCCAGCTTGCGGACGTGCTCGGCGTTGATCGCCTCGCACTTCTTCAGGTCGAAGCGGGCCGGGTTGGCGTTCACCTTGGCGATGTCGAAGGCGGCGACCATCTCGTCGATGCCGAACAGGTCGCGGTCGTCGGCCAGCGACCAGCCCAGCAGGGACAGGTAGTTGAGCAGGCCCTCGGGGATGAAGCCGCGCTCGCGGTACAGGTTGAGCGAGGCCTGCGGGTCGCGCTTGGAGAGCTTCTTGTTGCCCTCGCCCATCACGTACGGCAGGTGGCCGAAGCGCGGGGTGGTGCCGTCGCCGACGCCGATCTCGGCGAGCGCGGCGTACAGCGCGATCTGCCGCGGGGTGGAGGAGAGCAGGTCCTCGCCGCGCAGCACGTGGGTGATGCCCATCAGGGCGTCGTCCACCGGGTTGACCAGGGTGTACAGCGGGGCGCCGTTGGCCCGGACGATGCCGTAGTCCGGCACGTTCTCCGGCTCGAAGGTGAGCGTGCCGCGCACCAGGTCGTCGAAGCTGAGGGTGCGGTCGGGCATCCGGAAGCGCAGGATCGGCTCGCGCTTCTCCAGCTTGTAGACGGCGACCTGCTCGTCCGTCAGCTCGCGGCAGTGGCCGTCGTAGCCGGAGGGCTTGCCGGCCGCGCGGGCGGCCTCGCGGCGGGCGTCCAGCTCCTCGGTGCTGCAGTAGCAGTGGTAGGCGTGGCCGGCCTCGTGCAGGCGGCGGGCGACGTCGGCGTAGATGTCCATCCGCTGGGACTGGCGGTACGGCTCGTGCGGGCCGCCGACCTCCGGGCCCTCGTCCCAGTCGAAGCCGAGCCAGCGCATCGCGTCGAGCAGCTGGTCGTACGACTCCTCGGAGTCGCGGGCCGAGTCGGTGTCCTCGATCCGGAAGACCAGCGTGCCGCCGTTGTGGCGGGCGTAGGCCCAGTTGAAGAGGGCCGTGCGGACCAGGCCCACGTGCGGGTTCCCGGTCGGGGACGGACAGAAACGAACCCGGACGGCCGGGTTGCCCGCGGCGGAGCCGCTGAGCTTTTCACTAGCCACGCTTGATCACCTTGTTGGTGAGAGTGCCGATGCCTTCGATGGAGACGGCGACCTCGTCGCCGACGTTGAGCGGGCCCACCCCTGCGGGCGTGCCGGTGAGGATGACGTCGCCGGGCAGCAGCGTCATGGCCTCGGAGATGTGGACGATCAGCTCGGCGACCGAGCGGACCATCTGGGAGGTGCGGCCGGCCTGCCGGAGCTCGCCGTTGACCGTGCAGGTGACGGCGAGGTCGGCCGGGTCCAGGTCGGTCTCGATCCACGGGCCCAGCGGGCAGGAGGTGTCGAAGCCCTTGGCCCGGGCCCACTGGCCCTCGCGCTTCTGCACGTCCCGGGCGGTGACGTCGTTGGCGCAGGTGTAGCCGAGGATCACCTCGGGCACCCGGTCCAGCGGCACCTCGCGGCACATCCGGCCGATCACCACGGCGAGTTCGGCCTCGTGCTGGACGTCCGAGGAGAACGGCGGGTACGCGATGTTCTCGGTCGGGCCGATCACCGAGGTGGACGGCTTGAAGAAGGTGAGCGGCACGTCCGGGACGTCGTTGCCCAGTTCGGCGGCGTGCGCCGCGAAGTTGCGGCCGACCGCCACGATCTTGTTGGGGAGCATCGGGCTGAGCAGCCGGACGTCCTGGAAGCGATAACTCTCGCCGGTCGGCTGGGGCTGGCCGAACGGGTGGCCGGCCAGCGCGTGGACGACCAGCGAGTCGGGCTGGGAAGGGTCGCCCTCCACCACGCCGAAGGAGACGCTGCCGGCGGCAGGGCTCCCTTCCCGGACGGAAAACCTGGCAATGCGCACGGCTGGGATACCCCTCGCTTCGTCGACCGCCCGGGGCGCGCCCGGGCGCTGGTGGGCGCCTCGCCCACAGTGGGCGCGGCCCCGTCAATCGTCGTCCAGGCTATCGCGTGGGGCCCCGGCTGACCGCTTTGCCCCTGTTCAGCGCGGTCGGGCCGCGAGCCCCGGCGACCGCCCGGGAACGCCGCAGGGCGCCGCGGCCGCCCTCGGTGGCGCGGCCGCGACGCCCTGTCGGAGCGGGGGTCGGGTCAGTCCTGCACGACGACGGGCGCCGGGGCGACCATCAGCTGGGTGCGGCGCGGGTTGGCGGTGCTGGCCGGCAGTTCGGTGCCGTAGGTGACGGCGTCCTCGGGCTTGCGGGCACCCGGGATCGTGCTGAAGTCCGCGACCGAGGCCAGCGTCGTCCGGCGCGGGTTCGCCGTGGAGCGGCAGGGCAGCGTGGACTTGGTGGCGGCCTTCTTCGCCTGGGACATCGAGAGCACCTCGTGGTCGCGGCCGGTCGGATCGCGGCGGATCGTCACCGGCCTGATTGATTCCGAATGATTCGGAGGGGTTCTGGGCAGGCTGATCGGGGCCGTGCTCCGGAGACAGCCAGGTTACGAGATCTCATTCCACAGGGACCGTGACCAAAGCTACACATTAGACTGTGATTTTGATCACAAATTCATGAGCGAATTGCAGATATCCGACATATCGCCGCAACGGTATTTTCCGGCATATCTCCGATAACGGTCATTCCGGAAGGTCTGTGACTCTTTTCGATCTCGGGCCGGGTTGGCATGTATCCGGCGAGTGTCCGAAAAATGCGGTATTCCGGTCCTGTTGCGACACAGTCAGTGAAGTCACGCACGCGTTCGGTAGCGCCGCGCGGCGTGTCCTGGCGGCCCTTGTTGGGATTCCCCGGCTGTGCTGGAATGCCACGGACCGTGGGTAGGGAGAAGTCCACCCCGGCGACGCGCTCACCCGGACCAGCCGGGGAGCGGAAGGAAACTCGACACCGTCCGGTCCGCGGCGACGCGGCGGGACGCCCGGTCCAGAGGTTGCGACGCCAGTGCAGGGACGTTTCAAAAGGGGTAGCGGCGGCGCGGGTAACCCGGAGTCGCACGAGCCCGTGGCAGCCCCCCAGCAGGCGGCGGCTCCCGGCAGCCCGGCCGAGCCGGTGGTCCCCGAGGCCCCCGGCCACCCGGAGGACGACGGCCAGGAACGGAAGTCCGCCCGGGACAAGCTCCGGACCACCCTGACCCGGCGACGGGCCACCGGTCTGAGCCGGCTCGCGATGCGCAACTGGCGCATCCGGACCCGACTGATCGCCCTGCTCGCCCTGCCCGTCCTGGTCTCCCTGGTCCTCGGTGGCCTGCGGATCCAGGCCTCGATGCAGAACTCGCAGCAGCTCTCCCAGATGGCCAACCTGTCCGACCTGGCCAAGAAGGCGACCAACCTCGCGGACGCCCTGCAGACCGAGCGCGACATCAGCGCCGGCTACATCACCGCGCGCCCCAACGACCCGCTCGACGACGACATCGTCACCGCCCGCAGGGCCACCGACGACCTGAGCCGCACCTTCACCGCGTCCTCGGACAAGTTCGAGAACCTCGAACTCTCGGGCGGGAAGGCGCTGCTGTTCCAGATCCGCAGGGACCTGAACTCGATCTCGGACGCGCGCAACACGCCGTACCAGAACAACCAGAACATCCAGTCGACGATCACCGCCTACGACGTGATCATCCGCGACCTGCTGGCCATCACCCAGGACATCGCGCTCGCGTCGAACAACACGGACCTGCTCGTCGCGACCCGCTCGCTGCAGCAGTTCTCGCTGGCCAAGAACGCCACCTCGCAGCAGCGCGCCCTGATCGGCGCCGCACTCGCCAACCCCAAGGGCCCCGACCTCAGCCCCAGCGACGAGTCCTTCGGCATCCGCCTGCGCACCTCGTACGACAACTCGCTCACCAGCTTCAACAACATCTACACCGCGCACGACCTGGACAACCTGCGCGGCCAGCTCAGCTACAACTCGGTGATCGCCGACGCCGACCGGTACGCGCGCTCGATCCTCCAGCCGAGCGGTATCCACCAGACCGACCCGGTGACCTACAAGGACTGGTACGAGAAGGCCAGCGCCAAGATCACCGCCGAGCGCCGGATCGAGTCCAAGCTCATCGAGGACCTCGACGGCAAGGCCCAGGACCTCCAGTCCCAGGCCGACACCGAGGCCATCATCATCGGTGCCGCCATCGCCCTGGTGCTGCTCGTCGCCCTCGGTGGCGCCGGTCTGATCGCCCGCTCGATGGTGCGCTCGCTGACCCGGCTGCAGGCCGCGGCCGAGGACGTCGCCGAGCGCCGCCTGCCCGAGCTGGTCAAGACCCTCTCCGAGAGCGACCCGCACGACGTCGACACGACGGTCGAACCGGTGGCCGTCGACTCCACCGACGAGATCGGCCACGTGGCGCACGCCTTCGACATGGTGCACAGCGAGGCCGTCCGCCTCGCCGCCGAGCAGGCCCTCCTGCGCGGCAACATCAACGCGATGTTCACCAACCTCTCGCGCCGCAGCCAGGGCCTCATCCAGCGCCAGCTGTCGCTCATCTCCGAACTGGAGAGCCGCGAGGCCGACCCGGACCAGCTGGCCAACCTCTTCAAGCTGGACCACCTCGCGACCCGCATGCGCCGCAACGGCGAGAACCTCCTCGTCCTCGCCGGTGAGGACCCGGGCCGCCGCTGGACCAGGCCCGTCCCGCTGGTCGACGTGCTCCGCGCCGCCGCCTCCGAGGTGGAGCAGTACGAGCGCATCGAACTCGCCGCTGTACCGTCGGCCGAGGTCGCCGGCCGCGTCGTCAACGACCTCGTCCACCTGCTCGCCGAGCTGCTGGAGAACGCCACCTCGTTCTCCAGCCCGCAGACCCGCGTCCGGGTCACCGGCCACGCACTGCCCGACGGCCGCGTCCTGGTCGAGATCCACGACACCGGCATCGGCCTGAGCCCCGACGACCTCGCCGAGATCAACGAGCGCCTCGCCAACCCGCCGACGGTGGACGTCTCGGTCTCCCGCCGCATGGGCCTCTTCGTGGTCGGCCGCCTGTCCCTGCGACACGGCATCCGCATCCAGCTGCGCCCCAGCGACTCCGGCGGCACCACCGCGCTGGTCATGCTCCCGGTCGACGTCACCAACTCCGCCGACCGCCGCGGCCCCGCCCGGCCCGGCCCCGCCCAGGCCAAGCAGCAGCGCGGGGTCGCCCCGACGCCGCGCCAGCAGCGCCAGGTGCCGCCCGGCCAGGGCGGCCCGGCCGCGCTCGGCCAGGGCCCGGCCGGCGGCGCCCCGCAGGGCGGCCGCCCGCAGCTCGGCCAGGGCGGCCCGACCGCTCCGACCGGCCCCGGTGCTCCGACCGGACCGAACGCTCCGGGTGCTCCGGGTGCTCCGACCGGACCGGGTGCGCCTGCCGCGCCCGGCGGCCGGGCCGGCGGCCTGCCGACCCGCCAGGTCGGCAAGTCGCTGCGCGAGAACCCCGTCCAGCCGGGCCAGCAGGGCCCTGGCCAGCAGCCCCAGGGACCCCAGGGCCCGGGCCGGCAGGCCCCTCAGCCCCAGGGCCAGAAGCCGACCCAGCAGGCCCCGCAGTCCCCGCAGCCCCAGCAGTCCCCGCAGGGCGGCCTGCCGCAGCGCGGCCCGAACCGGCCGGGCCCGGCGCAGGGCGGCCCCGGCGGTCTGCCCCGCCGCGGCCAGCAGCAGCCCGCCCAGGGCCAACCCGGTCAGCAGCAGCCCACCCAGGGCCGCCCCGGCCAGGAACGGCCGCGCCCGGGTGGCGAGTTCGACGGCGGTCCGGGCCCCCGGACCGGCGAGCAGCCGCAGCACGGTCGGCCGGGTCGGCCGGGCGGCGCTCCGCAGCAGCAGGGCGCCCGCCCGGGCAACCGCCCGCAGGAGGGCCTGCCGCAGCGCCGGCCGGCCCCGCAGGGCCAGGGCGGCCCCGGTCAGGGCGGCCCGCAGGGTCAGCCCGGTCCGCAGGGCCAGCGCCGCCCGCAGCGCCCCGGCCCGGACGCGCCGCAGCGCGACCGCCAGCCGCAGCTGCCGCTGCAGCAGCAGGCCCAGCCGCTGCCGTCGGCCGAGCCGGCGTCGATGGAGAGCACCCAGCAGTTCGCCCGGCCGCGCTTCGAGGCCAGCCAGATCGACCCGCGTGACCCGCTGGGCCTCGGCCTGGTGGAGCCGGTGCTGCCGAACCCGGCGCGTCCGGAGCCGGTCCGTCAGGAGCAGGCCCGGCCCGAGCCGGTGCGCCAGGAGCAGGCCCGGCCGGAGCCGATGGCCCTGCCGACCGGCCCGTCCGGGGGTGCGGCCGAGCAGCCGTGGTACCCGCAGGAGGGCGGGCAGGAGGCGCGGCCTCGGACGTACCAGCCGCGCCGGCCCGGCACCTCGGCGCCGGAGTTCCAGCCGTCCGACCCGCAGCGCCGACAGGGCCGGCCGGCCCAGGCCCAGCAGCCCCAGGCTCCGCAGCAGGCCGCGCAGGCCCAGGCCCCCCAGGCCCCGCAGCCCCAGGCCCCTCAGCAGGGCCAGCAGCCGCAGGGCCAGCAGCAGCCGCAGCAGGGCCAGCAACCGCATCCCGGCACCGGGGACGCCCCCTGGCGCCCGTCCGCGAACGACGAGCGCTGGCGCCGCGCCGAGCAGGTCCGCGAGCCCTCGACCAGCGGCGTCACGATGTCCGGTCTCCCCCGGCGGACCCCGCAGGCCAACCTGGTCTCCGGCACCGCCGAGGCCTCGCCGCTGACCGGTCCGCAGGTCTCCCGGGCCCCCGAAGAGGTCCGCGGCCGGCTGACCAACCTGCGCCGCGGCATCCAGCAGGGCCGCCGGGCCGGGGCCGAACAGGCCAACCAGCCGGGCTCCCAGCATGGTGCCCAGCAGCCCGGATTCGATAGTTTCGGTGGCCGGACCGACGGCAACGGCGCAGATCACCAGGAGCGTTGAGTTGAATCAGATGAGCCAGGCCGCACAGAACCTGAACTGGCTGATCACCAATTTCGTGGACAACACCCCCGGGGTGTCCCACACCGTGGTGGTCTCCGCCG
>NZ_JBHWIO010000021.1:100589-105027 GCF_042732075.1 Kitasatospora sp. NPDC059812 | reverse complement strand
GCGCCCCCCCCCCTCGCGCGCCGCGGCCCCCGCGCCCCGGCGCGGGGGGCGGGGGGCGCGGCCCCCGGCTACCGGGGGGTTGTTCGTCGGGGGCCGCGGTTCATGGGCTGATGCCAGGTCAGGAGGCGGGCATCAGGACGGTGTCGACGATGTAGACGGTGGCGTTGGCGGTCTGGATGTCGCCGCACAGCACCTTGGCGGCGGAGTTGACGGTGAAGTCCGGGGCGGCGCCGGTCACGGTGAGGTCGTCGGCGGCCAGGGTCTTGTGCCCGCCGGCGAGTGCCGCGGGAGCCAGGCGCTGGGGGACGACGTGGTAGGTGAGGATCTTGGTGAGCTTGTCCTTGTCGGCGAGGACGGCGTCGAGGTCCTTCTTCGGGAGCTTGGCGAAGGCGTCGTTGGTGGGGGCGAAGACGGTGATGTTCTTCGCGGAGTTGAGGGTGTCCACCAGGCCGGCCTGCTTGACGGCGGTGACGAGGGTGGACAGCAGCGGGTTGTTGGAGGCGGCGGTGGCGACCGGGTCCTTGGCCATGCCGGTGAAGCTGCCCGCCCCGTCCTTGGGGACGGCCGCGCACGCGGTGCCGAACGGCTGCCCGGACGTCACCTGCTCGGCGGCCTGGGCACCGGAAGCCTGGGCACTGGACGGCTGGGGTGCGGCGGCCGCGGTGGTGTTCTTGGCCGTGTCCGAGGACTTCGCGTCGCCGCCGCTGTTGCTGCACGCGCTCAGGGCGGCGGCCAGCAGGCCGGCGGCGAGGACGGCGGCGAAGGGCTTGCGGACCAGGACGGTCGTGTTCATGGACGGATTCTCCTGTCAGGGGGCATCGGGCGGATCCCGGATGCCGAAGGGGTGGGGAGGTCGTGAGGTGGGGTCAGGTGACGGTGACGACGACGCTGTGCCAGCCCGTCGCGCCCGAGGGGTAGGGGGGTGTGCGGGTGGCGGGCTGGACGGCCCCGGTGCCGTCGGTGGCGCGGGCCTCAAGGCGGTGGGTCCCGGGGGCGGCGCCGGTCCAGGTGTGGGTCCACTGGCGCCACAGGTCGGGCCCGGCGTCGGCGGCCAGTTCGGCCTGCCGCCAGGGCCCGCCGTCGACGCGCACCTCGACGGCGGCGATGCCGCGGTGGGTGGCCCAGGCGGTGCCGGCCACCGTCACGTCGCCGGGCGGCACGCGGGCGAACGGCGCGGGCACGTCGATCCGCGAGGCGGTGCGGACCTCGCCGGTGCGGTCCCAGCCGCGCCGCACCCAGTACGGGTCGCGGGCGGTGAAGGTGGTCACCTCCAGGTCGACGAGCCACTTGGTGGCCGAGGTGTAGCCGTAGAGGCCGGGCACCACCGTGCGGCAGGGGAAGCCGTGTTCGACGGGCAGCGCCTCGCCGTTCATCGCCACCGCGAGCAGCGCCCGGCGTCCGTCGAGGAGCGTCTCGACCGGGGTGCCGATCGTCATGCCGTCCTGCGAGCGGCCGACGAGCTGCTCGGCGCCGGAGCGGACGCCGGCGCGGCGCAGCAGGGCGGGCAGCGAGGCGCCGAGCCAGCGGGTGGTGCCCGCGTAGGGGCCGCCGACCTCGTTGGAGACGCAGGACAGGGTGTGGTCCAGCTCCTCCAGCCCGAGGGCGAGCAGGTCGTCGAAGCCGATCAGCAGTGGGCGGTCGACCAGGCCGTGCAGCCGCAGCGACCAGGCGCGCGGGTCGATGCGCGGCAGGGTCAGGGCGGTGTCGACGCGGTAGAAGTCGGCGGTGGGGGTGATGAACGGGGGCAGGCCGGGGACCGTGGCGCCGACGGCGCGCGGCAGTGGCGGCGCCGGGTGCAGCGGCGGCGGCAGGCGGACGGCGGCGCGGGCCGCGCTGACGTCGCCGCGTCGGTCGGACAGGACGCGTCCGGCCGTGCCGAGGGCGGCGGCCGCGCCGATCGTGGCGCCGGCCGCCAGGACGCGCCGCCGCTCGGGCCCGGCCGGCCGGACCGCGCCGGAGCGCCGGGAAGGGCCAAGGAAAGGGCCAAGGGAGAGGGTGGGGCCGGTCAGCCACCACAGCACGGCGACCGCGCCGCCGGCCGCGGCGGCGGAGGGCAGCAGGTCGGTGGGGACGGCCTGCGGGCGGGCCAGCGCGGCCCAGGCGCCGAGGCCGCCGAAGGCCGCGAACAGGGCGGCGGCCGCGCCGCGACGGCGTCCGGCCAGCACGCCGAGGGCCGCGGCCGCGAGGCCCATGACGGTGTAGATCCCGCCCAGCAGGACCGCCTTGTCGCCGGTGCCGAACCGCTGGACCGCCCACGCCTTGACGGCGGTGGGCGCGAGGTCGATCGCCGCCGAGCCGATCGCCACCACCGGTGAGGCCTGGGGGCGGGTGAACGCCGCCGCCGCCTCGCCGGCTCCCACGGCCGCGGCGGCGGCCGCCAGCCCGCACAACGCCGCGACGGCCGGCCCGGCGGCACGGGGGCGTGCTCGGGGGAGGGCGCCCGGCGGGCTGCTGCTCGTCTCATCGGTCACGGTCCTCATTCGGCGGTCCGGCTCCACCGGATGGGTGCGAGTCCGGATACCCCCCGATCGGGTGAAATTGCTCTGGCCGGGTGACACCTCCTGGCCAGAGCCGGGGCCGCGCTGAGGCCGCTCAAGGGCACCCGGGGCGCCCCCGGGGGTCGGCCCGGGCCCGTCCGGAGTGTTCAGCCGCGTCACGCGTAGCGGTGAATTCGCCGTCCACGGGCATCGCGCGGCAGGCCGTCACCCGCCCGGTGCCGAATCCGTGCACGGCACCGTCACCGTCACCTGACCCCGACCTGACCGACCTGGCCGACCCGGCCTTCCGCCCGACCCGGTTCGGCCGCTCAGGTGAACGGGATCAGCAGGACCGGCGCCCCCGTGGGGTGAGCGGAGCCGGCCGAGGGCTCCACCGTGACGCCGATGCCGCGCGCACCGTCCAGGGGGCCGTCCAGCAGGAACGCGCCGTCGCCCCGGGGCATCAGCCCCGCCGGGCGCATCGCGGCGCCGTCGTCGAACCACAGCTCGTACGCCGTGCCGTCCGCCGGGGCGGGCAGGCCGGAGGACAGGAGGACGGCACGGCCCCGGCCGTGCGACCAGACCACCGCCCCGCTGCCGGTGCCGCCGGCCGCCGGGCCGCTCGCCCGCCGGGCGTCGGGTGCCGCCAGCAGCCCGGTGACCTGGTCCTGGTGCCGCTGCAGCGCGGCGGCGAGGGCCCTGGCCCGGTCCGCCTCCCGGTGCTGCTGGACGGCCACGCCGCCGAGGGCCGCGGCCGCCGCCAGACAGGCCGCCAGCGCCAGCCGCGGCCAGCCGCGGGCGAGCCGCCCGGGGCGCCGGGCGCCGTCGGGCCCGGCCGCGGCGCGCGGGGCCTCCTGCCGGACGGTGTCCAGCGCGTCCATCACCCGCGACTTCAGCTCCCCGGGCACCGCGACGGCCTGCGCGGCGCCAAGCCTGGCCAGCGTCGCCGTGAACTCGGCCACCTCCCGGGCGCAGGCCGGGCACTGCGCCAGGTGGCGCTCGAACTGCGCGCGCTCGTCCGCGTCGAGGGCGTGCGCGGCGTAGGCGCCGGTCAGCGTGTGCAGGTCGGCGCCGCTCATGCTCCCACTCCCAGGCAGTCGCGCAGCCGGATCAGCGCGTCGCGCATCCGGGTTTTGACGGTGCCCAGCGGGGTGCCGAGCAGTTCGGCGACCTGCGGGTAGGTGTACCCGCGGTAGTAGGCCAGCGTGATCGACTCCCGCTGCAACTCGGTCAGCCCCTTCAGGCAGCGCCGCACCTGCTCGCGTTCCAGCCGCCCCTCGACCTGCTCGGCGACCTCGTCGAACGCCGGCACGTGCGAGGCGGCGGCGGCCCGCTGGTCGCGGTCGGCGGCCGCCTGCGCCGCCCGCACCCGGTCCACGGCGCGGCGGTGGGCGATGGTCAGCACCCACGCCAGCACCTCCCCGCGCTCGGGCCGGTAGCGGGCGCAGGTGCGCCACACCTCCAGCATCACCTCCTGCGCGACCTCCTCGGACTGCGCCGGATCCCGCAGCACCCGGCGGACCAGCCCCAGCACCGGGCCCGCCACCGCGTCGTACAGCCGGCCGAACGCCTCCCGGTCGCCGCGCGCGGTCCTGCTCAGCAACTCCTTGAGGTCGGTGCCCGGACGCCCCGGCCCGGACAGGTGAACGACCGTGCTCATCCGGCCGCCTCGCGCTCGCAACGCACGGGCGACGGCCCCGGCCAGTGGACGGTGGGCATGGCACGACCTCCAGGGAATCCCGGCCGGACGGACACCCGGCCGGGCCGACGGAACACGGCGACGTCAGGCGTTCGAAGCCGCACCCGGCGCGGATTGCCCGCGAAGGACACCAGATTTCCGGCCCCCGCGAAGGACACCGGGTCTGGGCGGGGGGGGCCGCCCCCCCCCCGCCCCCCCCGGTGACCCCCGCCACAACGCGAACCCCCCCCCCCCCCACCCCCCCCCCCCCCCCCCCCCCCCG
>NZ_JBHWIO010000021.1:63880-100582 GCF_042732075.1 Kitasatospora sp. NPDC059812 | reverse complement strand
TCCGCCGCCCCCGGCGGGTATTGCCCGCGATGGACACCACTTTCCCCCCCCCCGCGAAGGACCCGGGCTCCCGGGGGGGCCCCCGCACGCCCGGGCGCCCGCAGGAGACCCCTGGAAGACTCGAATCCCCGGCCCCGTCCAATCCCCGGCCGCGTCCGCTCCGAACACCCCGGCAGCGCCCCCCGCGCCTGGCGGGGTACGGGGGGCGCACCCGCCCGCACGAGAGGAGCCGCAGGTGGACGAGACGACCCGGACGCGCCCGCACTGCCTGGTCACCGGCGCCACCGGCTACATCGGCGGGCGCCTGGTGCCCGAACTGCTCGCCGCCGGGTACCGGGTGCGCTGCCTGGTCCGCGACCCGCTCCGGCTGCGGGACCAGCCCTGGCGGGCCGATGTGGAGGCCGTCACCGGGGACGTCACCCGCCCCGAGACCCTGCCCGCGGCCTTCGACGGCATCGACGCCGCCTACTACCTGGTCCACTCCCTGGGCACCGGGCCCGGCTTCGAGACCCGGGACCGGCAGGCCGCCGAGGCCTTCGCCGAGGCGGCCGCCGCCGCCGGCACCCGGCGCATCGTCTACCTCGGCGGACTGCTGCCCGCCGGGGTCCCCGAACCGCACCTGTCGGCCCACCTGCGCTCGCGCGCCGAAGTGGGCCGCGCCCTGCGCACGGGCGGCGTCCCCACCGCCGAACTGCGGGCCGCGGTGATCATCGGCTCCGGCTCGGCCTCCTTCGAGATGCTGCGCCACCTGACCGAACGGCTCCCGGCGATGGTCACCCCCCGCTGGGTCGACACCCGCATCCAGCCGATCGCCGTACGCGACGTGCTGCGCTACCTGGTCGGCGCCGCCGCCTTGCCCCCCGAGGTCGACCGCACCTTCGACATCGGCGGGCCCGACGTGCTCACCTACCGGCTGATGATGCGCCACTACGCCGAGGTCGCCGACCTGCCCCGGCGCCTGATCGTGCCGGTGCCCGTGCTCTCCCCGCGCCTGTCCAGCCACTGGGTGGGCCTGGTCACCCCCGTACCGGGCTCGCTCGCCCGCCCGCTGGTGGAGTCGCTGCGCCACGAGGTGGTGTGCCGCGAACACGACATCGCCCGCTGGATCCCCGACCCGCCCGAGGGCCTGACCGGCTTCGACCGGGCCGTGGAACTGGCCCTGCGGCGCATCCGCGACGCCCAGGTCTCCACCCGCTGGTCCTCCGCCTCCCTGCCCGGCGCGCCCAGCGACCCGCTGCCCACCGACCCCGACTGGGCCGGCGGCAGCCTCTACCAGGACCTGCGCCGGCGCCGGGTGGCCGCCGACCCGGCCGCGCTGTGGCGGGTGGTGGAGGGCGTCGGCGGCGAGAACGGCTGGTACTCCCTGCCGCTGGCCTGGGCCCTGCGGGGCCGTCTGGACCGCCTGGCCGGCGGCGTCGGCCTGCGCCGGGGCCGCCGCGACCGCCACCGGCTGCGGGTCGGCGACGCGCTCGACTTCTGGCGGGTCGAGGAGATCGAACCCGGACACCTGCTGCGGCTGCGCGCCGAGATGCGCCTGCCGGGCCTGGCCTGGCTCGAACTGCGCGTGACGCCCGACGGCGACGGCGGCGCGCTGTACCAGCAGCGGGCGCTGTTCCACCCGCACGGACTGGCCGGCCACCTCTACTGGTGGTCGGTGGCGCCCTTCCACGCCCTGGTGTTCGGCGCCATGGCCCGCAACATCACCGAACGCGCCCGACCCGCCTGACACCCCCACCCCCATCGCCACCCGCACCCCACCGCACGAGGCCCCCGATGAGCACCGCCGTCGTCCTGTTCACCCAGGACCTGCGCCTGCACGACAACCCCGCCCTGCACGCCGCCCGCACCCGCGCCGACCAGGTCGTCCCCCTGTTCGTCCTCGACCCGGCCATCGCCCGGGCCGGCTTCGCCGCCCCCAACCGGCAGGCCTTCCTCGCCGAGAGCCTCGCCGACCTCGACCGGGCGCTGCGCGCCGCCGGTTCCCGCCTGGTCCTGCGCCACGGCGACCCCGCCGAACAGGCCGCCCGCCTGGCCGCCGAGTGCGGCGCCGACACCGTCCACACCAACGCCGGCGTCTCCGCCTTCGCCACCCGCCGCGAACACGCCCTGCGCCGCGCCCTCGGCGAGCGCCTGCACCTGCACGACGCCGCGCTCACCATCGTCCCCGCCGGCCTCGTCACCCCGGCCGGGCGCGACCACTACGCCGTCTTCACCCCCTACCACCGCGCCTGGCAGCAGGCCCCCCGGCGCACCGTCCTGCCCGCCCCGCGCACCCTCGCCACCCCCGACGGCCCCGCGAGCGCCCCGCTGCCCGCCGCCCCCGCCGGCACCTCCCCGGGCCGCGCCCCCGGCGGCGAGAGCGCCGCCCGTCGCCGCCTGCGAGCCTGGAACCCGGACGCCTACGAGCAGTTGCACGACGACCTCGCCGCCGACGCCACCTCCCGCCTCTCGCCGTACCTGCACTTCGGCTGCCTGTCCGCCACCGAACTCGCCCACCGCGCCGGGAAGTCCGACACCCCCGGCGCGGCCGCGCTGGTGCGCCAACTCGCCTGGCGCGACTTCCACCACCAGGTCCTCGCCGCCCGCCCCGACGCCGCCCACGCCGACTACCGCCCCCGCCCCGTCCGCTGGTACGACGACGAACGCGAGCTCCAGGCCTGGCGCGAGGGCCGCACCGGCTACCCGATCGTCGACGCCGGCCTGCGCCAACTCGCCCACGAGGGCTGGATGCACAACCGGGCCCGCCTGCTCACCGCCTCCTTCCTCACCAAGAGCCTGCGCCACCACTGGCGCCCCGGCGCCGCACACTTCCTCGCCCTGCTCGTCGACGGCGACCTCGCCAACAACCAGCTCAACTGGCAGTGGGCCGCCGGCACCGGCACCGACACCCGCCCCAACCGCGTCCTCAACCCGCTGCGCCAGGCCGACCGCTACGACCCCGACGGCGTCTACGTGCGCCGCTGGGTCCCCGAGCTCGCCCACCTGCCCGCCCGCGCCGTCCACCGCCCCTGGGAGCTCGCCGAGCCCCCGGCCGGCTACCCGGCGCCCCTGCTGCCCCCCGACGCCCTCGGCACCCGCCTGCGCGAGAGCGGCTGAACCGCCCTCGTCCTCACCCGCACTCATCCGCCCTGACCCGAAACTCACCCGAGCTCACCCGAACGGCGTAGCACCGCGTCCGCTCCCGCGCGGGCCCCACCCGCCTCCCGTTGGATGAACCTGCGGCCCGGCCGCCCCCGGGCAGGTCACCCCGGCAGGCCGTCCCACCCCCGGCGTCCCACCCCCGGCGTACCACCCGAAGGAGCAGGAGCATGCCCATCTCCAGGACCCGCGACGGCGTCGAGATCTTCTACCAGGACTGGGGCAGCGGACGCCCCGTCGTGTTCATCCACGGCTGGCCGCTCAACGGCGACGCCTGGCAGGACCAGATGAAGGCCGTCGCGGACGCCGGCCTGCGGGCCATCGCCCACGACCGGCGCGGCCACGGCCGTTCCGCCCCGGTCTACGGCGGCTACGACTTCGACACCTTCGCCGACGACCTCGACAGCCTGCTCACCGGGCTCGACCTGCGCGACGTCACCCTGGTGGCCCACTCCATGGGCGGCGGCGAGCTCGCCCGCTACATCGGCCGCCACGGCACCGGGCGGATCCGCTCCGCCGTCCTGCTGTCGGCGATCACCCCGTCCATGCTGCAGGGCCCCGACAACCCGCACGGGGTGCCCGGCAGCGTCTTCGACGACCTCAAGGCCGGCATCCTCACCGAGCGCTCCCAGTTCTGGCAGGACACCTCCGTCAACTTCTTCTCCGCCGACCGCCCCGGTTCCCGCGCCACCCAGGGCAACCGGGACGCGTTCTGGTTCATGGCGATGCACCAGACCATCGAGGGCGGCGTCGACTGCGTGGACGCCTTCGGCTACACCGACTTCCACGAGGACCTGGCCAAGTTCGACATCCCCACCCTGATCGTGCACGGCGACGACGACCGGATCGTCCCCGTCGAGGCCACCGCCCGCCGGGCCGCCCGGATCATCCCCGGCGCCGTCCTGAAGGTGTACGAGAACGGCTCGCACGGCATCGCGATGGTCCCCGGTGACAAGGAGCGCTTCAACGCCGACCTGCTGGAGTTCCTCAAGCGGTGAGGGCGCCCCAGGGCAGCTTCAGGGCGCGCGGCGCAGGGACAGCGCCGTGACGTCGTCGCGGCTGCGGCCTCCGCTCCAGCGGCGGGCCTCGCGGTCCAGGGCCTCGGGCAGCAGGGCGGCGGGGGCGGTGGCGAGGGCGGCCAGGCCCCGCTCGACGGGGTAGAACGCGCCGGTGGCGTCCTGGGCCTCGGTGATCCCGTCGGTGAGCAGCACCAGCACGCCGTCCTCGGGCAGCGCGAACCACCGGACGGTGCGCACCTCGTCGGTCAGCTCCGCCAGCCCGAGCGGTACCCCGGCCGGCAGCGGTACGGCCTCGACCCGGCCGCCGTGCAGCAGGTAGGGGGCGAGGTGGCCGCAGTTGACGGCCTGCACGTCCGCGCCGCGCTCCACGCCCAGCACGGTCGCGGTGACGAAGCGCTCGCTCTCGCCGCCCTGCACCGCGTACGCGTTGTGCCGCTCCACCGCCGCCTCCAGGGCGTCCGCGACGCCGGTCAGCGCCGGCTCCCGGAAGGCCGCCTCCCGGAAGGCGCTCAGCACCGCGAAGCCCGCGCCGATCGCCGGCAGGCCCTTGCCCTGCACGTCGCCCACCAGCACCCGGGTGCCGTACGGGGTGTCGGCGACGTCGTACAGGTCGCCGCCGACCAGGGCGTCCTCCTCCACCGGCCGGTACAGCCCGTACAGCTGGACGTCGGGGGTGAGCACCGGCAGCGGGCGCAGCAGCTGGCGTTGCAGGGCGACGGCGGTCTGCCGCATCCGGAACAGCTCCCGCTCGCGCCGCACCCGTCGTGTGCACAGCCCGACCACGGCCGCCTCGGCGCCGACCACGCCCACCAGGGTGCCCACCCGGGCGGCCAGCGAGGACGGCGGGAACAGCACCGTGCTGACCGCCACGACCCCGGCCACCCACACCGAGGCCGCGACCGTCTGCGCGACGGTGCCCAGCCCCGCCAGCAGGGCGGGCAGGAACACCAGCAGCAGCACCAGCCGGGCGCTGGTGCCGCTCGCCGCCTGGGCGAGCAGCACCACCGCGGTGGAGGCCAGCACCCCCAGCACCACCGCCCGGTTGCCCGGCGCCCGCGTCCCCCCGTCGTCCCGCTCCGCGCTCCCGTCCGCGTCCGCGCCGCCCACCCCGCTGTCCTCTCCGCCGCCTCGCCGTCCCCCCAGGCATACCGGCGGCCCCACCCGGCCGCCAGCGCAGCCCGCCCGGACGGGCGAGCGCCCGCCCGGGAGCGCCCGCCCGTGCCCCGGCCGTCAGGCTGCCCGCCGCCCGGGCGTCAGGCGCAGGTGCTGTCCGCGCAGAGCTGCCACGGCTCCCAGGAGACGAACCGGTCCACCTCGGTGGTCCGCCACGAGCGGTCGCGGTTCCACTCGCGGACGGTCACCCGCAGCCGCCCGTCCGGCAGTTGGACGATCGAGGTCGGCGCGCCCAGGCCCGCGTTGGGGTCCGGCAGCCTGGGCAGCTGCCGCACCGGGCCCCAGGAGTCCTGGGCGTCGACGTCCTGGCTGCGCACCTCCATCGCCGCGTTCGTGCCGGCGCCGGAGGCGAAGGCGTGCAGCCGGCCGTCGCGTTCCCTGAAGAGCGTGAGCCCGCCGTGGTAGGGCGGCGGTGACAGCTCGAAGTTCTCGGTCGGGGTCCAGGAGTCGCCGGGCGCGGGCAGGACGGTGTGGCAGAAGCCGCCGTAGGAGGCGAAGAACACCTCCAGGCCGCCGGCGCTGTTCTCGACGGCGCTCACCTGGTACAGCTTCGGGCCCACGGGGGTGGCGCTGACGCGCTCCCAGCCGCCGTAGGCGCCCCCGGGCGCGTCCTGGGAGCGGTGCCAGACGAAGGGCAGGAGGGAGGCCGCCGAACTGTCGTAGAACTGCTGGAACTGTTCGGTCCGCCCGTCGGAGCGCGGCGTCTCCAGCAGGGTGTTCGGGAGGGCGGTACTGGCCAGGCCCTGGGCGGCCGCGTCGGCCCCGCACCCGGCGGCGACGCCCGGCGAGGGGGCGGTGCCCGCCGTGGTCGTCGTGGCCCACGCGGTCGTCCCCGCGAAGGCCACGGCCAGCACACCCGACAGCACGGCTTGCGGAAGTCTCCTGTACACGGTCGGTGAACCTCCCCATTCGGTAACGGAAAAGGAGTGCCCGGCAGGGGAGTCGGCCGCTTCGCCGGCCCCTCGCGCGGGACCGGCACATTCTCGTGCACCGGCGGCGGGGCGGACAGGGCGCCTGCGGGGCGGCCGGACGCGATCCGGCCGAACGGCGGCCCGCCCCGGCGGCGGGGGAAGGCCGGCCGGTCCGGGGGCGACAGGTCAGGCGGTCGGCAGGTCCGGGGCGGCGTCACCGCGGGGACGGCCGCGGAACAGCTCGTCCAGGTGGTGGGTGAGGATCGCCAGCGCGGCGTCGCCGGTGCGCTGGCCGCCGAGCACGCTGGAGCCGAGGCCGTTGACCATGGCCAGCAGCCCGGCGGCGGTCATCTCCGGGTCCCTGGCGGGGTCGATCTGCCCGGCCTGCTGGGCCGTGCGGACCTGCTTGGCGAGGAAGCCCTCCAGCAGGTCGGGCTGGGGCGTCCCGTGCTTCTCCACCAGCGCGGGATCGCTGAGCACCAGCGTGTAGTAGGCGGCGTAGGTGCGGGTGATCCGGCGGCTCTCCGGGTCGGTGGGCAGGATGCTGGACAGGACCGCGGTCACCAGGCCGCGCGGCGTGGGCGGGGTGGCGGCCGCGGTGATCCACGCCGCCATGCGGGCCTGGAGCTGGGCGCCGAGCCGCTCCAGCGCGTCCAGCAGCAGCCCCTCCTTGGTCGTGAAGTAGTACTGCACCAGCCGCAGGGAGACGCCCGCCTCGGTGGCGACCGCCCGCATGCTGGCCGCCTGCAGCCCCTGGGTGTCGGCGATGCGCAGCAGTGCTTCGGCGATCTGCCGCCGGCGTTCCTCGTGATCGACCCGCGCGTTCATGTGCGACCTCCCTGGTACACCCGTATCATGCCGTGATACACATGTATCATGCGAATCAGCCAGTTCAAGAACGACCAGGCCGGGGACCGGTTTCGCGCCGCCTACGAGCGGGCCCTGACGGAACTGTGGCCCGGGCCTCGGACGGCGCTGGACCTCCCGACCGCGTTCGGGACCACCCGCGTCTACCGGACCGGCCCGCAGCACGGCGAGCCGATCGTGCTGCTGCCCGGCTCGGGCGGAAACGCACTGATGTGGCACCGCTACATCGACACGCTGGCCCGCCACCGCCCGGTCATCGCCGTCGACACGGTCGGCGAACCGGGCGCGAGCGTGCAGAGCGCCCCGATCGCCGACGGCCGGGACGCGGCCGCCTGGCTGGACGAACTCCTGGCCGCACTGGAGGTGACGGACGCCCAGGTCGTCGGCTGCTCCTACGGCGGCTGGCTGGCGCTCCACCACCAGATCCACCACCCCGGGCGGGTCGCCTCCCTCACCCTGGTGGACCCGGCGGGCTTCGCCGACATGGGCGCCCGGTTCTACGCCTGGGTGATCGCCGGCGGCCTCGCCGCCACCGCGCCGCGGGCGCTGCGCCCCCGGCTGGCCCGCCTGGTCGGCAACAGTGCCATCCTGGAGACCGAACTGATGGCCCTGATGCGCGCGTCGATGGGGTTCCGCCGCGCGCTCCCGGTGCCCCCGGTCCTGTCCGACGAGGAACTGCGCCGCCTGGACGTCCCCGCACTGTTCCTGCTCGGGGAGCGCAGTGCCATGCACGACGCGCACGCGGTCGCCGAGCGCCTCGGCCGCCTCGTGCCCTCGGCCCGGACGGAGATCGTGCCCGGCGCCGGCCACGCCCTGCCGACCGACCGGCCGGACCTGGTGGCCGACCGCGTCCTGCACCCCGCCGGGCGGTAGCGCCACCGACCGGCCCCGGGGGCTCCCGCCGTGCGGGTCCGGGCTCCCGGCCGTTGGGGGAGGGGCGGAATGGGCCTGGTCCGGGCGGCGTTGGGCGAGGGTAACAATACCCCTGGGGGTACATGGCAGAATTGCCATATACCCCCACCCGTATTTTTCGGGACCGCCCCGAGAACGGAGCACCACGTGAACCGCCCCGCCCCCGCCGTACGGCCCGCCGCCGCCCCGCCCCCCGAACCCGACGCCCGCCCCGGGCCGCTCGGCCAGCTCGGCCTGTGGTCGGTGCGCCACGTCAAGGCCGTCCTGGCCGGCTGGCTGCTCGTCGTCATCGGGCTGGGCGCGTTCGCCCCGCAGGTCACCACCGCCCTGTCCGGCGCCGGCTGGCAGGCCGACGGCTCCGAGTCGGTCACCGTCCGCCGGCTCGCCGAACAGCACTTCGCCGGCAACGCCTCCTCCGCGATCCAGATCGTCGTCACCGCCGACCGCCCCGTCACCGAACCCGCCGTCCAGCAGGTCATCGCCAAGGCCGGCGAACTCGCCGCCGCCGACCCCCGCGTCTCCACCGTCATCGCCCCCCGGCCCGGCGCCACCATCAGCCCCGACGGCCGCACCGCCGTCCTGCTCGCCGGCGCCAAGGCCTCACCGGACGACATGGTCCGCGCCGCCGACGACCTCAAGAAACCCCTCGCCGACCTCTCCGCCCCCGGCATCGACGTCCACGCCACCGGCGCCTCCGTCCTGTGGAGCGACTTCAACAAGGCCAACCACGACGCCATGATGAAGTCCGAGTTCATGTCCTGGCCGGTCACCCTGGCCATCCTCGTCCTCGCCTTCGGCTCCCTCGTCGCCGCCGGCCTGCCCCTGCTGCTCACCATGGCCGGCCTCGCCGCCTCCGCCGGCTCCCTGGTCCTGATCAGCCACCTGTTCCCGGTGTCCGTCTGGGCGATGAACTTCGCCATGATGTTCGCCCTCGCCCTCGGCATCGACTACGCCCTCTTCCTCGTCGTCCGCTTCCGCAGCGCCCGCAGCGCCCGCAGCACCCGCGACATCCGGACGGGACGCGCCCCGGACACCGCCCGGGCCGTCGCCGAGACCATGGACACCGCCGGCAAGGCCGTCCTGCTCTCCGGGGCCACCGTCCTGGTCAGCCTCTCCGCCGTGATGCTCGTCCCCTCCCCGGCGTTCCGCTCCATGGCCGGCGGCATCATGCTCGCCGTCCTGTTCGTCCTCGCCGCCACCCTCACCCTGCTGCCCGCCGTCCTCGGCAAGCTCGGCCCCCGCGTCGACGCCCTCGCCCTGCCCTGGGCCAGGACCGGCGCACACCACTCACCGCGCTTCGCCGCCTGGGGCGAACGCCTGTGGCAGCACCCCCTGCGCTACGGCGCCCTCGCCCTCGCCGCACTGATCGCCCTCGCCGCCCCCGTGATCGGGCTGCGCACCGCCATGCCCTCCATCACCGTCCTGCCCGGCGACGCCAGCGCCCGCGCCGGCTACACCGCCGTCCAGCAGGCCTTCGGCCCCGGCGCCCCCGGCACCCTGCAGATCCTCACCCCCGCCGGCCAGGCCGCCGACACCGCCGCCCGCACCGCCGCCACCCCCGGCATCGCCGGCGTCATGCCCGCCCAGGACGCCGCCGACGGCTCCGGCTGGTCGATGATCCAGGCCGTCCCCGCCGTCGACCCCTCCAGCCCCGACCTCGCTCACACCGTCCACACCCTGCGCGCCGAACTGCCCACCGACGCCCTGGTCGGCGGCGCCGCCGTCGAGAACCTCGACCTCCAGCACCTGCTCACCGAGAAGACCCCGCTGGTCATCGGCGTGGTCATGGCCCTCGGCTTCCTGCTGCTGCTCGTCGCCCTGCGCGCCCCGCTGATCGCCGCCCTCGGCACCGCCGCCAGCCTGCTGTCCACCGGAGCCGCCTTCGGCGTCGCCCGCCTCGTCTTCCAGGACGGCCACGGCGCGGGCCTGCTCGGCTTCACCCCGCAGGGCTTCCTGGACGGCTGGGCACCGGTGTTCTTCTTCGCGATGATCTTCGCCATCGCGATGGACTACACCGTCTTCCTGCTCGCCTCCGCCAAGGAGCACTACGAACGCACCGCAGACCCCCGCGCGGCCATGACCGGCGCCCTCGCCCACTCCGGCCGGGTCGTCTTCGCCGCGGCGGGCGTCATGGTCGCCGTGTTCCTCACCTTCGCCCTGTCCGGGCCGCTGCCGCCCAAGGAGATGGGCATCGTGCTCGGCGTCGCCGTCCTGCTGGACGCCGCCCTGGTCCGGCTCGTCCTGCTGCCCGTCCTGCTGCGCCTGACCGGCCGCGCCGCCTGGCACACCCCGGCCTGGCTGGACCGCGTCCTGCCGAGGATCAGCTTCTCCCACGACTAGGGGCTCTCTTTCGGATCACGCCGGGCGCGCGACGCCGGAGCACGCACCTCGCTGCGTTGTCGTCGGTCGCCGATGCTCCGCATGAACTCCCTCCTCCGCCTTGCGATGCACGCACTCCGACGCCGCGCGCTGATCCGACGTGATCCGAAAGAGAGCCCCTAAGCCCGGCCCGGTACCGCGCCGAGGCCGCGCCGAGGCCCGTCGAACCCGCGCCCGCGACCGGACGAAAACCGGTTGCGGGCGCGGCCGCACGCCTGCGACCGTACGGCTCCCGCCAACACCCCCTCCACGAGGCCCTGATGACCATCTACTTCTACGGCGCCGACGAAGCCCCGCACGGCTGCTTCTCCAACTTCTCCCCCCACCCCCTCCACCTCGACGGACACCTCTGGCCCACCTCCGAGCACTACTTCCAGGCCCAGAAGTTCGCCGGCACCCGCCACGCCGACCTCGTCCGCCGCGCCCGCACCCCGCTGCGCGCCGCCGAACTGGGCCGCGACCCGGCCGGACCGCTGCGCCGCGACTGGGAGCGCGTCAAGGACGACGTGATGCGCCGGGCGGTGGCGGCCAAGTTCCGGGAGCACCCGGACATCCGCGCCGTCCTGCTCGCCACCGGCGACGAGGAACTCGTCGAGGACACCGGCACCGACCACTACTGGGGGCGCGGACGCACCGGCACCGGCAGGAACATGCTCGGCCGCATCCTGATGCGCACCCGCACCCGGCTGCGCGTCGAGTTCCCCGCCGGACCCGCCGAGCGGGCGTGACACCGCAGCTCACCCGCAGGCGAGTTGACGGAACGTCAGGACGAGGGGGTCGCCGCCATCAGGTCGTGCAGCAGGTCGGCGCCCAGGCCCAGGCCGGTCTTCGACTCGTCGGGCAGGTGGTAGTCGCGGTACCAGTCCGCGGGGGCCTCCGGGTGCGGGCCGCTGACCGCCACCCGGCCGGCGCCGTAGGGGGCGGTGACGGCGGCGGCGCGGCCGTTGGAATAGCGGGCCAGGACGTCCACGCCCGGGCCGTCGACGTCGAAGTACGGGCCGTCCTGGAAGTACATCCGCTGCGGGCGGCCGCGCCAGGCGACGTCGACGAGGCGGTCCTGCTCGTCGGTGACGGTCGCCCCCCGGGAGTGGATGTACTGCCCGGAGTCGCCCGGCAGGAGGTCGTAGCCCGGGTCGCCGGCCAGGTAGCCGCCCATGCACAGGCCCAGGTAGCGCCCGCCGCCCCGGACGAAGTCGCGCACCAGCTCCGGCGAGAAGCCGGGGTCGCGCTGCAGCAGGCCCCACGCGGTGCTCACCTCCTGCCCGTTGGTGCCGCCCGGCTGCACGTACAGCGCGGCGCCGGCCAGCACGCCCGCGCCGAAGTGCAGCCGCTCCTCGGGCCCGACGTAGCGCACCGCGAAGCCGTCGCGCTCCAGCAGCTTCCGTGCCGCCTCCGGGCAGCCCTCGCAGGCCGCCGGGCCCCGGTAGACCAGCGCGAGCGGCCGCCCGTCGGCGGCGGCGACCGCGTCGTCGGCCGCGCCGTCCGGCACGGGGGAGGCGCCGCAGGCGGACGCCGTCAGCAGCGCCGCCGCCACTGCCAGGGCCGCGGCGGCCCGCCCGGGCCGCCGCCCACCCCTCATGACCGGCACTCCCGCCATCGCCGACACCCTCCCCGCGTCCTACGCCGTGTGCAGCGACGACGCTACGGGCACAGCGGCCCGCGCCGCACGTCCGCCCCCCGAACGGATGCCCCCGCGCCGTCCGCGTTGACGGGAGGCGGGCCCGGGGGAGTAGCACGGACGGGCAGGTCAGGCGGGCGCGGCCTCGGCCCGCCGTTCGTCCTGGTGCCGCAGAAGATCGCCCGTCGTCATCGGGCCGGTCTGCCGGTCTGCCAGCGGCCGCCTGCCCTGGGAATTGACCCGTGAAAGTGCCATTCAATTGCCACCTGATGGCGGGTCTTTCCGGCCCTAGCCTGGTCCCATGACGACGACGAGCAACACCGCCACCGCCGCCCCCGTGCTGACCCGCCACGCCGAGGCCGAGAGCTGCGCCGACCCGAGCAGCACCATGACCCTGCTCGCCGACTCGGCGCACACCGAGGGCGGGTTCACCAGCTACCGCTCCACCTTCGCCAAGGGCGCCGTCGGGGCCCCCGCGCACTTCCACACCCGGGCGTGGGAGCTGTTCTTCGTGATCGGCGGCTCGCTGCAGGTGCTGGTCGGCGAGGAGGTCACGATCCTGGGCGAGGGCGACTTCCTCGCCGTGCCGCCGCACACCCCGCACGCCTTCGCCGCCGCCCCGGGCGCCGAGGCCGACGTCCTGTTCGTGTTCACCCCGGGCATGGACCGCTTCGACTACCTGCGCCTGCTGGGCCGCGTGATGCGCGGCGAGACCGACCCGGGCGCGATCGCGGCCTCCGCCGGGCGCTTCGACAACCACTACGTCGACAGCCCCGCCTGGCGCGCCGCCCTCGACCGGAGCGCCGCCCCCGCCTGAGGCCCCGACCGGGGCCCGTGACGGCCGCTCCCGGCGGGCCGGTGCGGGCCGGGTGTGGAACGGTGGAGGCCGGGGGTGTCCTGGTTGCGAGAGGAGTGGCCATGTCGTCGAAGCGTCGCCGCAAGAAGAAGGCCCGGGCCCGGCGCGGGGCCAACCACGGCCGCCGGCCCCAGTGCTGAGCGCCTGAACCGTGCGCGCGGCCGGGGCGCCGCCCCCGGCCGCACCGGGCGCTCAGCCCGGTTCGCGCCCGTGTCTGCGCCCGCGCCCGCGCGGCACGGCGTGGTACGTGCAGGTGTCCGTCCAGTCGCGGCCGAAGGTGAGCACCAGCACCGGGCCCCGCCCCTCGGCGCGGGCGGCCCGCAGCAGCGCGGCCGGGTCGGCGTCCGGCGGGATCTGCTCGTGCCGGAAGTGCACGTCGCTGCCCGGGCGCGGCCAGTACGGGTCCGGGCGGGGGATGCCGGGCAGGTCCCAGACCAGGGTGGCGTCGGCGGTGGACAGGCTCGGGCCGGGCATCCGCCGGCCGTCGGGGAAGAGGCCGCGGTCGCGGTGGTAGCGCAGCGCGTAGGCGACCGTGCCCGGTGAGTACGGCGGTTCGTCGCCCCAGGTGTTCGGGAAGCCCCAGTCGGCCAGGCCCGCCGCGCCGATCCTGGGCAGGACGGCGGTGATGTCCTCGCCGGTGGCGAAGTAGGCGGCGGCGCTCATCCGGCAGACCAGCACGCCGCGGCCCTCGGCGGTGGTGGTGAGCAGGCCGAGCGAGGCGGGGCGGTCGCAGTGGTCGGCGACGCGGGTCAGCAGGTGCGTGACGCCCTCCACCGCGGCCAGGCCCTCGACCATCCGGCGGATCCGCTCGCGCTCGGCGGCCCGCAGCGCCTCGACCTGCGGCGAGGAGGCCAGGGCGCGCAGCCGGCGGGTGGTGGGCAGGCGGGCGCGCAGCGCGTCCCGGGCCCGTACGGGCTGGGCCAGCAGCATGCCGAGCAGGTACTCGAAGCCGTTCACCGGGCGGGGTCCTCTCGGGCCGGGTGGCGTCCGCACGGGTCGCGGCGTCCGCCCCACAGGCTGGCCCGGCGGCGGCCCGCACCGCAATGCGCCGCCGTACCCGACTTCCGCCGGCCGCCGGGTTCAGCCGAGGGCGCCGACCGCTGTCCGGACGGCCTGCGGCAGGCCGAGCAGGTCGGTGCTGTCCGTCCACTGGTCCACGCCGCCCACCGGCGGCAGGGCGCGCAGCCGCGCGTCGGTGACCGTCTCCAGCAGCGCCCGGGCGAAGCGGCCGGCGTCCAGGACGAGGTAGGGGCGGCCGTGGAACGGCCGGCGGGCCGCCGCCAGCGGTGCGGTCAGCCCCAGGGCGTTGTGCCGGCGGGCCGCGGCCTCGTACGCCTCGCACAAGTACCGTTCCCGCTCCGCAAAATGACTGGACGTCAGCGCGCCGTGCAGCAGCGGCCTCAGCTCCCCGGCGGCGCCGGTGCGCCCGAATGCGTTGCCCAGCCACTTGCCGTACGGGGCGTAGCGGCGCTCCATCAGCAGGGACAGCCGCATCACCTCCCGGACCAGGCGGGCGGCCACCACCATCGAACCGAGCTCGTCGCCGACCTCGGCGCAGCGCCCGACGAACGCCTCCTCCTGCTCGATCCGGCGCCACTGGCAGGCCAGCAGGTAGCGCCACACCTGCTCCGGGTACCAGGCCAGGTGGCGCCGGGCCGCGGTGAGGTCGCCCGGGCCGTCGTGGAACACCGCGCCGCCGGTCACCTCGGCCAGGCGCTGCTGCGGCAGTGCCAGCCAGTCACCGGCCCCCGGGTCCGTCCGGTACCACCCGGCCGCCGCCGGGCCCAGCCGGGCGGCCAGCCAGGACGGCACGTCGTGGACCTCGACCAGGTGGTCCACCGGGCCCTCGGTCCAGTCGGGGTGGCGCACCGGGTCGAGCGGGTCCGGGCCGCGCCGGAAGTGCGTGGAGCGGCCGCGCACCTGCCGGGGCAGCCGGTGCGCCAGCACCTCGCGCAGCCGCTCCCCGTGGCGGGCGGCGTCGCCGGGGGAGAGGAACAGCTCCAGGCGAGGGCCCCAGTCGTGGTCCGTCGAGCGGGCGGTGTCGAAGCCCAGCACCTCCGAGCCCGCGCCCACCCGCGCCGCCGCGTACCCGAGTCCGGGGAACGCCTCGGCCAGCAGCGGGCGCACCGCCTCCTCGTGCAGCGTCCGAGCCAGCTCCAGGCCGGGGACGAACGCGCCACCATCATCGGGAGTCGTCATGGGGCCCACTGTGCCAACACCCCGCCGCCCCGGGCCACCGGATTCCGGACCACCGCTTCCCGGAAACCCCTTCCGTCGGCTGCCGTGTTCGCCGGCCGCCGCCCTTTCCCGGCGGACAAGCACAGAGAGACCGCTCGGGCCGCTGGGGCCGGGCGGTCTCTGCTGTTCGGACGGGCCCATGCGCCAACACGGCCCGCTGCCGGTGTTCCCGAGAATTTGGAGTAGACAGCGCCCCCGGGTTCCTGACCCGCAGGTCTGGATGACGCTGCTGCACATCGTCACATTCAGCCAGGACGGCTACAAGGGCGAGTTGCACAAAAATGCATCAAATTCCGGTTTCGAGTTCCTGAACTGCACTGATGTCACAGGGTTGTGACGAGATTGCGGGCCGGGCCCGGGATTCTGGCGCATCAATCTTCGCGATGTTCACCGAACCGATTGGGAATCACCCGTACGCCTGACAGAGTGTTGCGCGAAACGGGTTCCTCGCGTGACGCCAACCACCGAAGTTCCCGTCCGTTGGAGTAGACGGTGATATAGGAGGTCCTCGATGACGAGGAAGCGGAAGAAGAAGCGCGCCCCCGCCCACTGCGCCGCCGGCCACCCGGCGCCGCCGCGACCGGGCCTGCCCTGGCCGTCCGGCCCCGTGCGGACGGCCGTGGTCGTCGTCGTGGTCGTCGTGGCCGCCGCCCTGGTGAGGACGGGCATGTCGGCGGGAGCGGCGCTCGAACTGGCCACCGGCGGACTGCTGTTGAATGCCAGGCTCCAGCAGGGGCGGGCCTAGAAGGAACGCCGGACCGCGATGGGACGCCAGGAGAAACCGATCGCGGCGACCGAGCCGGCCCTGGGCCGGCTCGCCGCGTTGCTGCGCGAGCAGCGTGAAGAGGCCGGGCTGACCTACCGTCAGCTCGCCGACCGGACCAACTACCACCCGACCACCCTGCAACGGGCCACCAGCGGCCGGACCATGCCGAACTGGGAGGTCGTCGAGGCCCTCACCCGGGCCTGCGACGGCGACCTCAAGGCGGCCCGCCGCAAGTGGACCCTGGCCAACTACTGGGCCCACGTCCCGCGCCCCTCCGGGACCCAGCGCCGGGCGCCCCGACGGCTCAACCCCGAGCAGGTCGACTCCCTCGCCGACCTGCGACGGGCGATGCACGAGATGCGGCGCAAGGCCGACTGGCCCTCCCTGGAGGAGCTGGACCGCCGGGCCCGGGCCGGGGGAGGGCGCCTGCCCTCCAGCACCCTGGCGCTGGTCCTCAGGGGTGAGGCCCCGCTGCGCAAGGCGGTGTTCCTCACCTACATGGAGGTCTGCGGGGTCAAGGAGGCCCGCCGCGCACTGTGGGCGGCGGCCTGGGAGCGGATGAACAACGCCCGCACCCCGGCACCAGTCAACTCCCGTACGTACCAACGGGAGTTCACCCGGGCCATGCAGTCCTCCAGCAGCGGCACCCCGACGGACATCCTGTTCAAACTGTGGGTGACCCTGCGCAACAGCCTGGCCGCCGACCGCGCCGAGGACGCCGGCCAACCCGGCCAACCCGGCCACTCCGCCGGGACGGGCCGCGACGGCACCGGCGGCGGCCCGCCGGTACTCGTGTGACCCGGTCCGCGGACGGGAACGCGCCACCAGCGCCCCGTCCGTGGACCAGCACCCACCCGCGCCACCTCGGGAATCAACCATGCCGACACCACCACGACAGCCGACCACCGCCAACGCCACGACCAACGCCACCGCCATGACCACCGCCACCGGACCGGCGCTGGGCCTGTGGGCGCTGTACGACCTCCACCTGCGCCACTACCTCGACTACGCCGCCCTGCTGCTCCCCGCGGCCGACGCCCCGCTGGCCGTCCAGGGCGCCTTCGACGACCTCAGCGGCCACTGGCTCGACGCCCTGGCCACCGCCAGCCCGGCCGCCTGCGCCTGGCAGGCGGTCCGCCGACGTGTCTGCGCCCTGGCCGGCCCGCGCCCGCTCGGCCCGGTCGCCCACCTCACCGCCCCCCAGCAGGACGTCCTGCTGCTGCACCTGGTCCTCGCCCTGCCCGCCGCCGAGGTCGCCGCGCTGACCGGCACCGAACCGGGCGCCGTCCACGTGCAGTTGCGCTCGCTGGCGGCCGTCCGCCGGTAGCGGCCGCCGCCCCGGCCCGCTCCCGCCGTTCCACCTGCCGGGTTGCCCCCGGCCGGTCCGGCGGCTCACCGCACGGGGCTCGCGACCGGGTCGGGGTCGGGGGCGCTGGGGGAGGGGGCGGCGGCGCGGGCGCAGGCGCGGACCTCGGCGACGGCCGGGCAGGTGGCGTAGACGCGGGTGAGGTGGGCCAGGTGGTCGGCCTCGGACTCCAGGTCCGGCCCCAGGGCGTGCGGCGGTTCGGCCGCCGGGGCGGTGCGCGGGGTGTCGGGGTTGGGCCGGGCGCCGGCGGCCGCGCGTTCCAGTGCGGCGGCCAGTGCGGCGGCCTCGGCGGTGGCGTCGGCCCGGGCGGCGGACGGGGGGAAGCGCGAGGTGGCGGCGGCGAGCCACCGCGGGGTGCGCGGGTCGAGGTGCTGGCGCAGGATCAGCCGGGCGTCGTGGATCTCGATGATCCGCCGGTACAGGGCGAACTGAGGGTCGCGCGGCGGCAGCAGCGGCAGCCGGCTGGCCGGGGCGAGCGCGATCTCCGGCAGCACGGTGTGCAGGTCCCGCCAGAGCGGGGCCAGCGCCCGGTAGCGGCGGTGGGCGCGCAGCCAGCCGCGGACGGCGGCGTGCGCGGCCGGCCACACCGTGGTGCCCAGGCCGGTCGCCAGCAGTGCCACGCACAGCAGGCCCAGGACGCCGCACAGGGCGTCCTCGGCGCCGGCCTGGGTGCCGGTGGCCGCCGCCTGGACGACGTCGTCGACGCCCCAGGCGTTCCACAGCAGGCCCGCGACCAGGCTCAGGGTGAGCAGCCGCAGCCCGCTGCGCTGCCGCCCGGGCGCGGCGGCGCGGGCGAGCCGGGCGAGCTGGCGCAGCAGGGCGGTGAGGCAGTAGGCGAGGTAGAGCACGCCGGCGGCGGTGTACCCGGCCAGCGCCAGGCGGGCGCCGGCGGAGGGCGCGGCGGTGAGGTCGGAGGCATCCAGGCCCGGCGCGGCGGCGACGAACAGGACCGCCCGCACCCCCAGGACACCGGCCAGCAGGGCCAGCTGGCGCCGCACCGCGCGGCGAGCGGGCTCGGGCGTGCGCAGGACGCCGGCCAGCAGCCGGATCGCGCAGGCCGCGCCGATGCGCAGCGTGTCGCCGAGCAGGACGGGCAGGGCGGGCGCGATCCCGAGCCGGTGCAGCCGGTCGGCGGCCTGGACGGTGGGCGGGGCGAGCAGCAGCAGGGCGGCGGCGAGCAGCGCGGTGGCGTAGCAGCTGTAGCGGGCGATGGCACGCGGGTTGGTCCGGCGGCCGCGGGCGAAGTGCCAGGCGCTCAGGGCGAAGAACAGCGCGACGCCGTAGAGGACGAGGCCGCTCACGGACGCCCCGCCGCCCGGTCGCCGGCCGCCCGACCGCCCGCCGCCCGGTCGCCGACGGGTCCGGGCCCGGGCTCGCCGGTGAGCAGGACGTCCAGGACGTCCAGCGAGTCCGGGTGCGGGGCGGGGCCGGGCGGGTGCGCGGCGTCGGCCTTGGCGGCCCGGCTGAGGATGAGGGAGGCCAGCAGCTCGGCCTCGCGCTCCTGGGGCTCGTCGTAGCCGGTGCGCCCGAGCACCCGCCGGACCAGGTCGGGGGACAGGTGCGGCAGGAGGTCCGCGGCCGGGCCGAGCGGCGCGGAGCCGGCGTGGTCCAGGAGCAGGTGGGCGATCTCGTGGACCAGGATGTGCCGGCGGTGCAGCGCGCTGGTGTCGGCGGTGTACAGGATGTAGTCCGCCTCCCGGGTGGACACCAGCAGCCCGCAGGGCGCGTTGGGCCGGGCGGCCACCGGCAGCAGGTCGATCGGCCGCCCCCGCCGGCGGGCGATCTGCTCCAGTAGCACGGTGGTGTCGAACGGGCTTGGCAGTTCCAGCTGTTCGGCCATCCGCCGGCAGCGGCGCAGCGCCGATCGGTAGCACCTGTCGTCCCGCACGCTGTGTTCCCCTTCTCGATCAGCGGCCCCGTTCCCCCCGATCTCCCGACCGCCGTGGTTCCGCCTCCGTGCCTGGCCCCCGTCTTCCTAGCCCCGGACCCCGTCCGCCCCGCCCGCGGCCCGTACCCCCGTCCGCGCGCCCGTCCGCGCCGCCGGCGTCAGGGCGCCGGGTGCCGGCGGGCCGCGTCCCGGCGGGCGATGACGTCGATCAGCTCGCTGACCGTGTCCAGGCCCTCGGAGGAGAGGCCGACCGCGCGCAGCGCCAGGCTGCGCACGCCCGCGTCGCGCAGCGCGCCGAGCAGGGCGAGCTCCTTGGCGATCTCCGCGCCCTGCCGCTCGTCGAAGAAGTACGCGGGCGGGACCTGGAAGAACTGGGCGAGCGCCTCCAGGTGGCGCTTGGTCGGGTTGTCCCGGCGCCCGGTGCGCAGCTGCCACAGGTAGGTGGTGGAGAACGACTCCCCGGTCGCCTCGCGGCAGGCCCGGGCGACCTCTTCGTTGGTGTACTGCTCGCGGTCGGGCCTGCGGACGGTGTGGAACAGCGCCTCGATCCTGGCCGCGAGCCCGGACAGTTCCACCGGTCCGTCCTCCCGGTTCGATTCCGCCATGGCCCGCCCTCCTCACCGGGGCCCCGCGCGTCTCCTCCTGGCGGGCGGGCAGGGCCGGCCAGGTCACGATAACCCAACGGCATCAGCTGGCGTGGATCACAAGATACCGCCAATCAACGTCAGTTGACCCCTCCACCGGTGGCTGACATCCTGGACCGCAGGCCGGCCTGTCGAACTGACTGACCATCAAGTCCATTCGTGTTAAAGACATTTGACGTTTCCCCCGGATCATCCGAATGATCTCGGCAGGCCGGTAGTGTGACCGACTCCCCTGGGACCACCAGGCATCGACACCCGAGACGGGACCGGCCGGACCGGCCGGCCCCACCGACGGCACGACATGGGAAGGGAGCGCCCGTGAACACGGCGCCGCGACACCAGACGGTGCGGCTGGGCTTCCTGTGGCGAGCCGCCGGCGCCCCCGTCGGCTGCGTGCTCGCCCTGGCGATGGGCGTCGTGCTCGCCGACACCGGGGCCGCCGGCCGGATGGGCGCCGTCCCCGCGCTGCTGCTGTCGAGCGCGGCCGTCCTGGGCGTGGCCCTGCCCGTCCCGTACGGCTTCTGGCTGCGCGCCGACGACCACGGCCTCACCCTCGTCCGGGCGTTCGTCCCGCGCCGCTACCGGTGGCGCGACATCCAGGGCCTCACGATGGACGCCGGGCAGGACGCCGACTCCGGCGCCCACCGGCTCGTCCTGCTGCTGCGCCTGACCCCGGCACCCCGCCGGACCGCCCGCACCGCCCGCATCGCCCGCGGCGCCCGCCTGTACGGGCCGGTCCTCGGCATCCTGGGCACCACCCGCGACGGGCTGCCGCGCGGCACCGAACACCGCCGCCTCGCCGAACTGTTCGACCTGCTCCGGCGCCACGGAGTCCCCTTCGACGACCGCCGCTACGCCGACCTCGTCCTCACCGCGCACGGCTACCCGGCGCTCGCCCACACCGCCCACACCGCCCCCGGCGAACCCGCCCGCACCGCCGCCCGCCCCGACGCCGCCTGAACCGGGCCCGAACCGCCCGAGCCGGGTCCGCGCCGCCCGCCCCGGCCGGCCCGGCCCTTTGAGCCGCCCACCGCTGAGCCGCCCACCGCTGAGCCGCCCACCGCCCCGCAGCCGTTGACCCCGACGGAAGCGCGCCCGCCCGGACGGCGCGCCAGGACGTCAGGAGTGCGGCGATGCTCAGGTTCCACGGCGCATGGCGGATCACCGTGGTCGGCAAGAACGCCAGCTTCGACCAGCGCGCGGTGGTGCGCGGCCCCTACGGCACCCGGATTCTGCCCGGCCGGGTCGGCGCCACCCTGGAAGTCGACGAGGACAGCTGGACGCTGACCCTGGAACACCACCTGTGGGGCCGCAGCTGGCAGCCGAACCTGCGCGTCACCCCCGGACCCGTCACCGAACGCGACGGCGTCCGCAGCCGCCTGCTGACCAGCAACGACTGCCACTGGCCCGACAAGCCCCTGGACTACGTCAACTTCGTCGTCCGCCTCGACCAGAGCCTCGCCCCGGCCCCCGCCCTCGCCCCCGTCCGGGCCGTGCGCGCCGCCGACTCCCTGCAGCCCTCCGCGCCCCGGGCCATCCGCACCTCCTCCTCCGACGACGTCGGCGACTTCGGCGCGCCCGCCACCCGGCCCGCGCCCGCCACTCGGCCCGCGCCCGCCACCCGGCCCGCAGCCACCCCCGCGCCCAGGCCGGCGCAGGCCCCGGGCACCAACGCCCGGCCCGCCGCGACCCCCTGGTAGCCCGCCGCCGCGCCCGGGGGACAGCCCCCGGGCCCGGCGGCCCGCTGCCCGGATGTCCCGGCCGGGCGCCGCAGGGTTGGCTGGACGCATCCGAACCAACCGATCCGAAAGGCCGTCACCCGTGCTCCTGCGCAAGACCGTCCGCCGCCGCGCCGCCCGCGCCACCGCCGTCGCCGCCCTCGCCGCCGCCCTGGGCGCCACCGCCATGACCGGAAGCGCCCAGGCGATCGTCAACGGCCACGACTCCACCGAGCGCTACCCGTTCATGGCCACGATCCCGATGAGCGCCAAGCAGATAGCCGACGGCACCTGCGGCGCCACACTGATCGACCCCCAGTGGGTCCTCACCGCCGCCCACTGCGTCCAGGGCTACCCGGGCAGCGAGCTGACGCTCGACGGCACCGTGCGCATCGGCAGCGCGCACCGCAAGAGCGGCGGCACCGTCCGGGCCATCACCCGCACCGTCGTCCACCCCGGCTTCAGCTTCGGCGACGGCCAGACCCGCCCCAACTACGACGACCTCGCCCTGGTGCGCCTGGACCGCCCCGTCGCCCAGCGGCCCGCCCCCGTCGCCCAGCGACCCGGCCCGCCCGGCACCCCGACCCGGCTGCTCGGCTTCGGCACCGTCCTCGACACCCCCAAGTACGAGGACATGGTCTTCCCGGACCGCCTCCAGGAACTCGACACCCGCCGCGCCGCCGCGGCCGACTGCGCCCCCGGCTTCGCCGGCCCCACCCGCCTGTGCACGACCAGCCCCACCCCGAAGGCCATGGCCTGCTTCGGCGACTCCGGCGGCCCGCAGATCCAGCGCGGCCGCGGCGGCCGCTGGGAGCTCATCGGCACCACCTCCGGCCCCGGCGCCCCGGGCGTGCCCTGCTCCGAAGGTCCGGGCCTGTACACCGACGTGCGCGCCTACGCCGACTGGATCCGGGCCACCATCGCCGCCGGCTGACCCGGCTGACCCGGCTGACCGGCCTTGGCCTGACTGACTGACCGGCCTGGCTGACCGGCGCATCCGGCCGACCGCCCGACCCCGGCGGCCGGATGCGCCGGCCGACCCGACGGTAAAGTCCCAGGTGAGCACCGTCGCGCCCGAGGAGACCCCGCCATGCCGACCGACCCCGCCACCGGAGCCGCCGCCGACCGCCCGCCGATCGCGCGGTACGGCCTGGGCACCGCAGCCGTCGGCCGGCCCGGCTACATCACCCTCGGACGCGACGGCGACCTGCCCGCCGAACGCACCGTCGAGGCGCTGCGCGACCGCACCCACGCCCTGCTCGACGCCGCCTACGCCGCCGGCGTGCGCTACCTCGACACCGCCCGCTCCTACGGCCGCGCCGAGGAGTTCGTCGCCCAGTGGCTCGCCGAACACCCCGCGGCCGCCGCCGAGGTGACGGTCGGCAGCAAATGGGGCTACACCTACACGGCCGACTGGCAGACCACCGGCGTGGCCGCGCACGAGGTCAAGGAACACTCCACGGCGGTGTTCGACCGCCAGATCCACGAGACCCGCTCCCTGCTGGGCCCGCACCTGGACGTCTACCTGGTCCACTCCGTCACCCCCGACAGCCCCGCCCTGACCGACACCGCCCTGCACGCCCGCCTGGCCGACCTGGCCGGACAGGGCGTGCGGGTCGGCCTGTCCACCAGCGGCCCGGCCCAGGCGGACACCATCCGCGCCGCCCTGGCCGTCACCGTGGACGGCCGCCCGCTGTTCACCGCCGTCCAGGCCACCTGGAACCTGCTCGAACCCTCCGCCGCCCCCGCCCTGGCCGAAGCCCACGCCGCCGGCTGGCTGGTCGTCGTCAAGGAAGGCATGGCCAACGGCCGCCTCGCCGGGCGCAACGCCACCGGGAACGACACCGCCGCACTGCGCGCCCTCGCCACCCGCACCGGCGCCCCCCTCGACGCCCTCGCCCTGGCCGCGGCCGCCGCCCAGCCCTGGGCCGACCTCGTCCTGTCCGGCGCGGCGACCGTCGACCAGCTCGCCTCCAACCTCACCGCCGCCACCCTGCACCCCGACCCCGACGACCTGGCCGCCCTCGCCGTCCTGGCCGAACCCGCCCCGGCGTACTGGCGCACCCGCGCCGCCCTGCCCTGGGCCTGAACCACCCCCGCCGCACCGCGGGCCCGAACCCCGCCGCCCGACCCCCCTGCCCGAACTCCCTTGTCAGTGACCGCCCCTACGGTGGCCCCATGACCTCGGACCTGTCCCGTCTCCTGCCCGCCACCCTCCCGCCCGGCCGCCTGGTCGGCGGCGAGGACGGGCCGGAGCCGCTGCTGTGGATCAGCGACGCCCCCGCCCCCGCCGGCCTGTGGCAGCAACTCCACCGCGCCCACCCGCAGTCCGGCCTGTGGCCGCTGCTGCTCGTCCCCCTCGGCGACGGCGCCGACTACCGCCCCTGGCTGTCCGGCGAACTCTTCCCGGCCTCCGCCTCCGACCCCACCCTCTACGACCCCGACGCCCTGCTGCGCCGCTGGTGGCAGCAGCTCGGCGGCGCCGACGAGGACGCGCCCGAGGGCCCGCTCGACACCGAGGACGCCGCCGAACTCCACGCCGCCCTGGCCCCCTTCGGCCCCGCCTGGCCCGGCACCGCCCCCGCCGCGGCCGTCCCCGACGGCGCCCCCGGCATCGAGGCCCGCGGCCTGGCCGACGTGCTGCTGTCCGTACGGGACGCGCGCCTGGGCCTGGTCGAGGCGGGCAGCGGCGCCGAGGCACTGGCCGCCTGCGGCTGGAGCGGCCCGCTCAACCACGAGGACGACACCGCCAAGATCGCCGCCGTGCTCGCCGACTGGGAGCGCCGCTTCGGCGCCCAGGTCGTCCAAGTCGGCTTCGACACCCTGGAGTTGAGCGTCGCCGTCCCGCCCGCCACGCTCGCCGAGGCCCTCCCGCTGGCCGCCGAGCACACCGCCTTCTGCCCCGACCTCGTCTTCCAGGGCACCGGCACCCTGACCGCCTACGCCGAAGGCCTCGTCGCCGCCCACCAGTGGTCGTTCTGGTGGGACTGACCCGGCACCCGCTCCCGCCACCGGGCCCGGATCCACCGGACCAGTACTGAAGGGGTCGGGCTATCCGTTGTGTGCTTCGAGCTCGGTCGCCGGCGCTTGTTGGGTGGCCGCCCACGACGCCAGGAGCGCCAGATTGTCAGCGGTCGGTGTGCCCGCGGGTGCGGTGTAGACGTTGAGGTGCAGGCCGGGTTCGGCGGGCAGTCCCAGGGACTCGACGTCCAAGTCGAGCCGGCCCACGATCGGATGGCGCACACGCTTGCGGCCGGACCGGTGCAGCCGCACGTCCTGAGATGCCCACCGCTGCCGGAACAGCTCACTGGACGTCGACAGTTCGCCGACCAGGGTGATCAGTTCCTCGTCGTGCGGATTGCGGCCGGCTTCCATGCGCAGCTTCGCGGCCACTCCGCCGGCAATGTGGTCGTAGTCGACAAAGAAATCCCTGGCCGCCTCGGGGTTCAGATAGACGAACCGCGCCGTGTTCGCGGGCCGTCGCGAGTCGGCCAGCACCGGCGAATACAGCGCGCGAGCGAGTCGGTTCGTGGCGAGCACGTCGTAGCGGCCGTTACCGATCCAGGCCGGCGCACCGGAGATCGCGTCGAGCACCTGCTGCAGCGTCGAGCGCACCGTCACGGCAGGCCTGCGCCGGCGTGGGCCGCTGGGCGCCGTGGACTGGCGCGCGAGGTGGAACAGGTGGTCGCGCTCGGCCTCGTCGAGTTGCAGGGCAGAGGCCAGTGCGTCGAGCACGCCATCGGAGACACCGGCGAGCCTGCCGCGCTCCATGCGCACGTAGTAGTCGACCGATACCCCCGCCAGCAGCGCCACCTCCTCGCGGCGCAGACCCTTGACCCGACGGTTGCCGCCGTAAGCGGGCAGGCCCGCCTGCGCGGGTGCGATGCGGGCGCGGCGCGAGCTGAGGAACTCCCGGATCTCGGTGCGCAGATCCATCGTGGCCATCCCCTCACCGTAGGCCGGTCCCGCAGTCTAAGGGGTGCCCGATGCGGTCGTCGCGATGCCGCCGTCCACCGGGATGACGGTGCCCGTGAGGTAGGACCCGGCCCGGCTGGCGAGAAACACGGCGATACCCGCCATGTCGTCGGCGCGGCCGATCCGGCGCAGAGGGGCCGCCGCTGCGATCGTGTCGCCGACGGCATCGAGCGTGGACGCCGTCATCTGCGACGGGAACATTCCCGGTGCCACCGCGTTCACCGTGACGTGCTGCGGGCCCAGCTCCCTGGCAAGCACCCTGGTGAGTTGATGAAGAGCCGCTTTGCTGCTGGCGTACGAGTAGTTGGGCGACTGGGCGACGTGGATGGCGGCGATACTGCCGATGTTGATGATCCGCGCGGGATCATCGGCGGTGCCCGCCCTGCGAAGTGCCGGGAGCAGCGCCTGCACCAGCCAGAACGGCGACTTGAGGTTGAGGTCGATCACCGCGTCCCAGGCCTCGTCCGGAAACGTCTCCAGCGGCTCGCGCCACATCGCCCCCGCATTGTTGACAAGGATGTCCAGGCGTCCCGAGCCGGCCTCGACAAGATCGGCGAGGCGCTGACACTCGTCGTGCCTGGACAGGTCGGCGGGAATTGCTTGAACGTCGCCGAATTCGGACAGCAGCTGCTGTGCCTCCGCGCACGCGTCCGCCTTGCGCGAGCTGATGACGACGCGGGCGCCCGCCTGGAGAAGGCCGCGCGCTATCATCAGCCCGATTCCCCTGGTGCCGCCGGTGACAAGGGCGTACTTCCCGCTCAGATCGAAAAGTTCCGTGTGAGCGGTGAATTGATTGTCCGCCATTGGTCTCCGTCCCTTCTGCCGTGGAAGAACGCGCCGACACGGTCGCGCATTCGGGGCAGCTGAGTTGAACTGATGGGGGCGAAGCTGCAGCGTGTGTCCATGGTGACAGGCGTTTTGGACGTCCGGGAGACCCTGGTGATACAGGTACTGCGAGAGCCCCCCTTGCCTGATGCGCTGACCCCGGCACCCGTTCCCACCGCCGAGTTCGGGGCCGTCGGGGACGTCGAGCCACCGCAGGCCGTGCCTCGCCAGGCTCGCCCACCGTCTGGGCAGATGTGGTTCAGCGTCGGCTCGTCATCCAGAGCGACACCGTCAGGCGCCGCCGCCCCCGGACCGTCTGAAAGAGGCTCTGCCCGCGCTTTCGTGAATGATCTTCGAGGCGCTTGCTGCGGATTGAGTAGCCTCTCGCCATGACCGAGATCAAGCCAACCAATCCTCAGACCGAAGCCGACCGTGGGCGCGTGGCACTCTGGCTGGATCCTGGCGATCTGGCCTGGCTGGCTCGGCACTGCTGCTGCCCGGACGACGCGACCGAGGAGGTGAAAGACCGCTGCGGCCGTATCCGCTTCCGCGCGAGCGCCGCGCTGCACAAGAGTGGTCGAACGAGCTGACCACAGCCCTCGCGGCCTACCTGAAGATCATTCACGGAACTGCGGTCAGAACGCCACCCGGTGACAGGCGCGGCCCGAAAACTCCCTGGACCGTCCGACCCGTCTCGGCCATGATCCTCACGTGGCCACCTACCTCGAGTCCGAGCGCCTGACCCTCCGCCCCTTCGCCGCCGCCGACGCGGACCTGCTGATCGAGCTGGACAGCGACCCGGCGGTGATGCGCTACCTGAACGGCGGCGCTCCAACCCCGCCAGAGGAGGTCCGCGACCTCGCCATCCCCAGCATCCTCGCCGGCTACGAGCGCTGGAATCATGACCTCGGCCTGTTCGCCGCGGACGAGAAGGACGGCGGCGCGTTCGTCGGCTGGTTCTGCCTGCGTCCGCTGCGCAGCGGCCCGCGTGAGGAGGCCGAACTCGGCTATCGCCTGCGCCAGGCGGCCTGGGGCCGGGGCTACGCCACCGAAGTCTCGCAGGCGCTGCTGGCGAAGGGGTTCGCCGAGCTCGGCATCCGCATGGTCTGGGCCGAGACGATGACCGTGAACCGCCCTTCGCGTAACGTCATGGAGAAGCTCGGGATGACGCTCGCGGAGAACATCCCCACGCCGGACTACATGATGGCGGTCGAGGGTTCCGAGCACGGGGGTGTGCGGTACGAGATCACGAAGGAGCAGTGGGAGCGGCGGCAGGCGTAGGCGGCGAGAGGCGCGGCGCCCGTGGATGTGAAGTCATCGGCCCGCGCGGCCTTGTCTCATCACGCCCTATCGGGCATATCCCCGCAGCATCTTGCCGAACTCGTCGCTGAGCTCGTCCCTGCCTGGGAGGCGCAGCAGGAGTCTGCGCTGCGGGAGCGGCGCGGCGGCGACCGCCGCCCCGGCGTCAAGGTGCATGTCGACGAGGGCTACCGGGGCCTCGCCAACCAGTTCCCACGCCAGGTCACCGCCCCACCCCGCAAGCCGAAGAAGGACGCGCCCCTCGGCGAGCAGCACGCCTGGCGGCACGAACGCCGAGCGCAGTCCTCCAACCGGATCTGCGTGGAACACGCCAACGCCGAGTACAAGCAGTGGCGCAGCGCTACACCGGCCGCCGCGAATATTTCGCCGAGACCCAAGCCGCCATAGCCGGCCTGGTCTCCGACCGGTCAGCCCGCCGGGCCACCCGCAAGACGAGCAAAGAACTCGTCTCGCCGCCGACGCCCGCCCGACGTCCTGCTGATCGATCCCAGGCGGATTGCTCAGCCGAGCCTGCCCGGATTCTTATCGCTCCCCAAGCCGTCAGCCCCCGTTCTGCAGCTGCTGGAGCAGGTCGGCGTCGCCCTCCATCCGCAGCGAGCCGTTCGGGATGCGCATGTACATGAGCAGGGCCGTCTCGCTCGCCGTGCCGTAGATGGCGGCGGTGGGCTTGCTCTCGGCGGCCTCCGCCGCGGTGAGGCGGGTGAAGCGGGAACCGGCGGCGTCCACCGTCTGGCGCCAGGAGCCGGCCTCGGCTGCGTGGTAGTCCATGGTGGCGGGCTCGTGCGGCCACGGGACGGTGACGGTGCAGACGGTGGCGAGGAACTCCTCGATGGCGTCGACCGCCTCGGTCGTCGGCAGCTCCTGCGGCGTACCGGAGGCCAGCTGGGCGTCGTAGGTGTGGATCAGCGACTCGTGGACGCGGCGGCGGGCCACGGCGGCCCCCGTGTGCAGCGAGGCCAGCGGCTCCCACCAGGCCCAGCAGACCCGGTCCGGGCCGGCCTCGCGCAGAGCGGCAAGCAGCTGCTCCGTCGAGTCGGCCAGCCAGGCTATGAGGGCCTCTCGCTCCCTGGGCGCCGCCAGCCCGTCCTTGCTCGGCCGCTCGTCGCCCGGCGCGGTGTTCAGCACGATGTAGGCCCAGAAGCGGTCCCCCTCACTGAGGTGGTTCGCCAGGTCGTACAGCGTCCAGCCCGGGCAGGACGGGACGTCGGCGTCGAGGCTGGGGGCAGTGGCGACGGCGGCGCGGAACGCGGCGGACCGCTCGTCGATCATCTGCAGCAGGGTGGGGAAGGAGAATTGCTCAGTCACGCAGACCTTGTATCACCCGGACCGGAACTCTCGCACTCGATTTAAGGCCCCCCAAATGAGATGTCCTCTTAACTCCACTGCCAGCATGGCCAACTCACGACAACCTGATACGCGATGCCATCAGTACACCTTGGGTAGCCTGAAGCTCTAACCTGGTTCGGTGTTCGAGGGCGCCGGGCCGGGCCGGCCGGGTTGCGGAAGTGCAAGGGCTGCGGGATCCGACTGAGGTCGGAAGGTTTGGCCGGGGTGGCACTTCAGCGTGCGGTGACCCAGTACCCCGCGAGCGGGCGGTTGCCGTGCGGTGCGGCGACGGCCCGCAGGACGTCGCTCTGGCTGAGGACGAGTTGCCGTACCGGTTCGGACAGCGCGGCCAACCGTTCTCCTCCGGTGATCAGGTCGAGACAGGCGGCGATCTCCCAGTCCGCGTCCTGGAGTGCGTCGGTGTCGACCGGCCCGTCGCCGTCCGCTGTCCAGCCCGCCTCGGGCAGGAGCCGCAGCAGCGCCTCGCGGGAGAAGGACGTGCGGATGTTGCCCTCGCCGTGTGAGCCTGCAGCCTCGATCTGGCCCTGGATCAATACTGCGAGCAGGTGCGCCAGCTGGTCGCCGCAGGAGGGCGTCAGGTCCCACTCGGTGAACCACAGCCGCCGTGTCCAGGGCCGCACCCGGGCCAGCGTGTCGCGCAGCTGCCCGAGCGAGGCGAAGTACCAGGAGCAGTGGGTGAGCACGACGTGGTCGAAGGTGTCGGAGGGGAAGTCGACCGACGGGTCGCGGACATCCGTGCTGAAGCGGAAGTCGATGCGCGGCCCGACCGGGCTCGCCGCGATCCGGGCCGCCGATTCCCCGAGCGTGACCGGCGCCCCGTAGGTCGGATCGGCGACATCGACGGCCACCACGCGTCCCTGGGGTCCGACAGCCTCCGCGAGGACGGCGGTCATATCGCCCTGCCCGCAACCCAGTTCGAGGACGGTGGATCCGGGCTCGATGTCCCAGCTCTCCACGAGTGAAGCGCGGTGGCGTGTCTGTGTCAGCTGAGCGTCCGGGCTGTGGTCGGCAGCGGCCATGGTCTTCACGAGCAACGGAATCCTGGCGTGGAGATCGAAGTGCTTCACACAATCCTCAGTGGCTATTCGGCGAACCGGTGAGGACGAGGGTACGAGACGCCCCTTGGCGGCGCCTGCGATTTCTCGCTCGAGTCCTGCTCACGACAACAGCAGATCCGATCAGCCTTCAGTGAGAATCGGTCTACCTTCGGTGAGCGGGGACAGCGGCCGGCGAGCGGCAACACCCACTGCAGCCTCGATGAGTTCACCGCTCCGTGCTCCTTCTTCCCATGCAGGCGAAGGACTGCCGGATCCAGAGCGAGAGTGTCAGGTGCCGCCGCCCCGAGCCGGGTCGGCGGCACCATCGAGCAGCGTCAGTTGGCGCCGAACTCGCCGGTGCGGACGGCGGTGACGAAGGACTGCCAGGCGTCGGCGGGGAAGACGAGGGCCGGGCCGTGAGGGTCCTTGGAGTCGCGCACGGGCATGACGCTCGGGAAGCCGGGCGCGATCTCGACGCATTGCCCCCCGTCAGTGCTGTGGGAGGACTTGACCCAGTGGGCAGAGGACAGGTCGGGGCGGAAGCTCATGGTGCCAGTTCCTTCCGGATGCTTCTGATCATGGCCAGGGACTCGGCCCTGGGCGGCGCGTCTACCTGAAGACGATCGTATCTCCTGCGCCACGTCACGACAGTGGCCCGATCGCGTTCGAGGAAACCCCGGTGCAGTGTCTCGGTGTACCCGAACTGGGTGTTGTCCCCGACGGTCAGCAGCGTGACGGCTGAGCGGAACGATCGGTGGACCCCCATGGTGAAGGGGACGACCTGCATCAGGACGTTCGGCAGTCCTTCGGCCAGGTCTTCGAGCCGCTGGAGCTGTTCCACCATGACGGCGGGACCACCGAGCCGCCATCGAAGAGCACTCTCGTCGAGGGCGACGAAGACCAGGGGCGGGGGCGTGCGCTCCAGGAACTTCTGCCGGGCCATCCGGAAGTTGAGACGTTCCTCGGCCTGGTCGGCGGTGACCTCGCCCAGATCCACGGCGCCGGCCAACTCGGCCTCGGCGTAGGCCCGGGTCTGGAGCAAACCAGGAATGGCGCCAATTTCGAACAGCCTTATCTCCGTGGCCTGGGTCTCGTGCTTGGCGAATTCGGCGAATCCCTCGGCGAGACCGGCGCTGTTGGAGGCCTGAAGCCACATCAGCGTCAGGGAGCCGTGGGTCCCGAGGACTTCGTCCGCCTTCTCGGCGAATCGTCTCGACACCTGCTTCGTGGCAGTTTCAGCGACCGAGATCGTGGACGGGTGGCACCCGATGCGCCTCGCAAGCTGGCCCTGGGTGAGGCCGGCCGCCACTCGTGACCTGCGAAGCAGTACTCCGAAGGGGGCCCAGCGGCTTGACTCTGGATCGATTTCCCTGATGTTCACCATGGGTGCTCCAACGTGGATGCCCTGGAAGACAAGTCCATCTTCGCTTCCGATGCTAGGTGGCGCGGGGCCACCATGTGCACAGAACGTGAAACATCGATCGCGGAGGGTTTTCTCATGGCCCATGACCAGGTTCCCCGCCTCCACGGCTACGGCGTGCGCTGGGACACCGAGGCCCGCCTCTACCGGGTCCGGAACGAGCTCACCCGGGATTGGCTGCGCCAACCGGACGGTGAGCTCGGCGGGTTCGGCTCCTTCTCCGAGGCCTGGAGCGCCTGGCGCGTCTTCGAGGTCCACAAGCGGCCGGGGGAGTGAGCGTGTCCTCGATGCTCTCCCGCGTGACCGCCGAGCAGCGGCGGCAGGCCGCCGACGTCCTGGACGACCTGACGGCCGTCCTCGCCCTGGGCGGGGTGAAGTTGCCTTCCGTCGGGGTGGATTGGGAGCACGGCCGCAGGACCGGCTGCTACCTCATCGGCCTGGGCTGCGCCCGTCCGTCCGCGCTCCTGCGGGTCGTCGACCTGCTCCGCAAGGGGCTGCGCTACGAGCGCCTGACGCATGACGGCTGAGCTTCTCGTCCGCCTGCTGTGGTGGGCGGGCTTCTCCCTCGTACTCCTCGCCGCCCTCAGAAGGTGAACCGCCCGATGCAAGACCCCCGTCTGCTCGCCAAGCCGCCGGTGTGCCGGCTCGGCTGCCTCGTCCTCGTGCGCAACCCGCGCGGCGACGTTCTCCTCGTCGACCCGGACTACATGGACGGGCTGATCCTGCCCGGTGGCGCCGCGAAGCCGAACGAGCCCCCGCACCTCGCCGCCGCCCGCAACCTGCACGCGGAGACCGGGCTCGACCTGCGCCTCGCCGACGTCCTCGCGGTCGACTTCACCCCCGCCGACCGCTACCTGGAGCGCCTCAACCTGGTCTTCGACGGCGGCACCATTGCCGACAGTGCCCACCTCACCGTCCCGCCCCGGCACCGCAGCGGCCTGTTCGGTGCCCGCTTCGTCCCCGTCCGCCAACTCCACGACGTCATGGCGCCCTCCCAAGCCGCCCGTGCCACCGAGGCGTTGGCGGGCTGCGCGCTGCCCGTCCTCCTCCACGGACAGCGCGCGACCTGAGGACCGCCGCCGGGTTGGGGTGGTCGGTGCCCACATCGGCCCAGGCGGTGACGCGTTCGGCACTTCGGCACTTCGGCAATGAGAAGGGGCGGGCGCCAGGATCGGCGCCCGCCCTCCCTCATTCAGGGTGCGGTCAGCTCCAGGGGTTGGCCGGCTGGTCGGTGATGGCGGTCCAGAAGCGGGTGCCGGCGGGCAGGGTGCCGTTGGCCCACAGGCCCCAGCCCGAGGCGTCGTGGAACTCGGCCATCCGGAAGCCGGTGCCGAAGTAGCCGGCGCAGAGCTGGTCGGCGGCGGCCCGGCTGGAGAGCTGGCTGCCGGAGGTGGGGATGGTGGCCTTCACCTCGCCGCCGGCCCAGCTGTGGTAGCCGCTGGTGGGGACGCCGGCGGGGGCGGGGCGGCCGTCCTGCTTGAGGCACAGCACGGGCAGCTGCGCGGTGGCGGGGGTGTCGCCGCTGTACGCGTTGCTGCTGTTGTCGTTGCCGACGTGCACGACGTTGTCGGCGCGCTGCTCAAGGGTGGCCCAGGTCATGCCGTTGTGGGTGGCGACGCCGCCGAACAGGGCCACGTAGGTGCTGCGGTAGATGTCCCACTCCTGGTACCCGCCGTCGTTGCAGTCGAACATGTAGGGCCGCCAGCCGCCGCCGCCGATCCTGTGCTCGGTGTTGTCCAGGCACTGGGAGTTGGAGATGTTCTGCAGCCGCACCCCGAACAGGTCGTACCTCGACGTGCTGTCGGCCGCGGTCCACGGCGTGACCCGCCACATCTGCGAGGTGGCGTTGGCGACGCACCCGGCGCTGGAGGGGGTGTAGTCGGCGGTCAGGCAGTAGCGCTGGTCGTTGGTGTTGTTGAGGGTGTAGACGCTCGGCAGGCCCGGGACGGGCTTGAACACCCACTGGCCCGGGCCGTCGGACGGCGCGCAGGGACGCAGGTGCGTGCCCGTCAGTACGCCGTCGGGACAGCGCTCGGACTTCTGGTTGAACAGGACCGTCGAGGGGGTGTCGGCAGAGGCCGAGCCGCCCGGGACCAGCACCAGGCCGGTCAGGGCGAGCGCGATGCCGAGGACGATACGCCGGACTAGCGAACGCACAGAGCTCTCCAGGGAGGGGGACGACGAGGGGCGGCGGCCGGTCCGGAGGGCCCCCCGGGCCACCCGGTCCGTCCGCCGCCGCCAGCGTGTCAGCGTCCGATCAACCGCCGGTATCCCAGCTTTCTGGGGGGTCGTCCGACACCCCGCCTGGTCAGGGGGACGGCCAGGGGCGGCCCGGGCTACGTACCCCCTACCGATCCGCGACGGATTCGCCCCCTCCGCCCCCGCCCGTACCGTCGGAGACCACGGACACCGGATCAACCCCCAGGAGCACAGCGATGACCGCCTACGCGATGGCCCAGGTCCACTCGGTCGAGTTCGGCCCCGACATCGTCGAGTACCTCCAGCGCATCGACGCCACCCTGGACCCCTTCGACGGCCGCTTCCTCATCCACGGCGACCGGATCGAGACCGTCGAAGGCACCTGGGGACAGGACCTCATCCTCATCGAGTTCCCCGACCACCAACGCCTGCGCGCCTGGTACGACTCGCCCGCCTACCAGGCGATCCTCCCGCTGCGCACCCGCCACATGACCGCCGACGTGGTCTTCGCCCGGGGCGTGCCCGTCGGCTACCGCGGCGCCGACGCCCTCAAGCACTGACCGGCCCGGGGGCTCAACGCCCCTGCGCCCGCTCGCGCCACCACCGCACCGTCGCCTCCACCTGCTCCTCCAGCGCGGTCGCGCGCACCGCGAACGCGGCCTCGTAGGCGCAGGCGTCCACCACGAACGGGCGGTCGAACTGGTAACGGACCTCCCGCAGTTCACGCAGCAGCGGGGAGAACAGCCCCGCCGCGCCCAGCAGCGCCTGCGGGAGCCGGCGCACCGCGACCGGTCCGACGCCCGCCTGCGCGGCCAGCCGTTCCACCATCGCGCGCACCGGCAGCGCGGGGGCCGTCGGCACGTGCCAGGCCCGCCCCCAGGCCCGCTCCTCGCCCGCGACCTCGGCCAACGCCCGCGCCACGTCCGGCAGGTACGTCCAGCTGTGCGGCGCGTCCGGGTCGCCGAGCACCGCGATGCTCCGGCCCTTCAACAGGCCCGGCATCACCCGCGAGGCCAGGTGCCCGCCGTCCGTCACCCCGGGGCCGAAGAAGTCCGAGGCCCGCACCTCGACCGCCCGGATCCGCCCGGCCCCGTGCAGCGCCCGCGCCTGCTCCCACGCCGCCGCCCGCACCCGCCCCTTGGGGCCGGCCGCGGCCAGCGGCAGGTCCTCGGTCATCGGACCGCGCACCGGACCGTAGCCGTAGAGGTTGCCGAGCATGACCAGCACCGCCCCGGTGGCCTCGGCCGCCGCGCACAGCGAGGAGGCCAGCGCCGGCCACCGCGCCGCCCACTGCGGCAGCGGCGGCGCCGCGCAGCCGTAGATCGCCGCTGCGCCGCGTGCGGCCTCCGTCAGTCGCGCGCGATCGCCCGCGTCCAGCGCCACGTGCTCGATGCCGGGCACCGGAGCCCCGCCCCGCGCGGGGCTCCCCGACCTGGTGACGACCCGTACGGTGTGCCCCTGCCCGGCCAGCAGGCGGGCGGTGGCGGCCCCGGCGGGCCCGTATCCGACAACCACGTGGAAGCTCATCCGCCCCACCCTAGGGTCTGGGGCCGTGGGTGTTGCGGGTGTTGCGGGTGTTGCGGGTGCTGTGGGGGTGCTGTGGGGGTGCGGTGCGGGCGGCGGCAAATATTTGGTATGGCAACCGTAAAAGAAGATCTATGCTGACGGTCGTTCACAATCTCTCCGCACAACGCAAGGTGCTGAATGAAGCTGCCCCGGGTGTCCGCCGTCGTCGCGGCCGCCGTCCTGGCCCCCGCCGTCCTCTTCCCGTCGATGGCCTCCGCCGCCGACAACCCCCAGCCGGCCGGCGTCTCGGGCCCTGACACCGCGTCCAAGGGCGCCGAGGACCAGGGGACGGGCCAGGAGGAGCACGACCGCGCCGAGGTGCGGCGCATCCTGGCTGACAAGGAGACCGGCCCGGCCGTGCGTGCGGCGGGGGAGAAGGCCCTCGCGGGCACGGCCGCCGACGTGCGGCACTTCCTGGACGTCGAACTCGACGAGCGGCGCCAGCCCGACAACCGGCTGAAGGTCGTCTGGATCACCAACGGTGCCGGGCCGGTACTGAAGAAGGCGGCCGACAAGGCGCTGCGGGGCAGTTACCAGGACATCCTGGACTTCCTGAAGGAGGGCCAGTTCACGGCCCGCGCCGAGGACGAGGACCGCGCCAAGGTGCAGGGCATCCTCGACGACAAGGAGACCGGCCCGGCTGTGCGCGCGGCGGGGGAGAAGGCCCTCGCGGGCACGGCCGCCGACGTGCGGTACTTCCTGGACGTCGAACTCGACGAGCGGCGTCAGACCGACAACCGGGTGATGGTCGCCCGGATCTTCGACGGCGCCGGGCCGGCGGTGAAGGCGGCCGCCCGGAAGGCGATATCCGGCAGCAACCAGGAAGTCCTGGACTTCCTGAAGGAGGGCCAGTTCATCGCCCGCGCCGAGGACGAGGACCGCGCCAAGGTGCAGGGCATCCTCGACGACAAGGAGACCGGCCCGGGCGTGCGCGCGGCGGGGGAGAAGGCCCTCGCGGGCACCGCCGCCGACGTGCGGCACTTCCTGGACGTCGAACTCGACGAGCGGCGCCAGACCGACAACCGGCTGAAGGTCGTCCGGATCTCCGACGGCGCCGGACCGGCACTGAGCAAGGCGGCCGACAAGGCGCTGCGGGGCAGCTACCAGGACATCCTGAACTTCCTGAAGGAGGGCCAGTTCACGGCCCGCGCCGAGGACGAGGCCGCGAACAAGCCGGCCCCGCAGCCGGCCCGGCCCGCCGAGCAGCCGCAGACCGCCACCGGCGCCCAGTCGGCCGTCCGGCCCGCCGCCCTGACCACCACGACGGACACGACCGCGACGGGCACGACCGCGGGCACGACCACGGCGGGCACCACCGCCGGGACGGCCACGGCCACCACCGGCACCACCACGGTCACCACCCGCCCCGGCCAGCTCGCCGCCACCGGCACCGAGGGCCTCGGCTGGGAGGCCGGCGGCGCCGCCGCAGCCCTGGCCGCGGGTGCGGCGCTCGTCGTCGCCTCCCGCCGCCGCTCCACCGAGAGCTGACGCCCCCGCGCGCCCCGGCCGCCCACGCGGCC